>CBDUXS010000083.1:0-5740 GCA_965371255.1 uncultured bacterium | reverse complement strand
AGTTCGCCCAGCAGCCAGCTCATCGGCAGGACGGGCCCCTCGACGAATATTTCGAGACCGGTGACATTCACCTGCTGCTGAAAGCTGCCTGCAACGTCAAACCCCGTTCCGAAGGCGACCTGTCGGTCCACGCGTTGGTGCTCGGCTCGGCCGACCACCAGGAAGTCGCCTATTGGCAGCTCGATGCGGCCAGCGACCGCCTCGAATTGAACGGAATCAGCTCGCACGTCATCGGCGCGGATAAAAGGTGCTCCCCGCACTCCAGCGCTTGCTTCGCCACCCACACGCAAGTCGAATATCGGCAGGTCCACGTCCACCGCTATTCGCCCTTCTCTCGAATCGAAGTCCTCCCATGAACCGAGCTTTCCTGCCGCCGTAAAGGTCAGCCAGGGGGTCGGACGGGCACCCGTCGCCAGCGTTATTTCCGTCGACGGCAGAGCGGCGTGGTCTGTGAGACGGGCTGAAGCGCGTACCCACGACTTATCCCAGGTCGCCCGGATATCCAGGCCGCCATCAGCGGCCTCATCCCGACGGCTCAGGGTACCTGTGGAAACCTGTGCGTCGAGTTCCCTCACCGACTCACCAATCCATGCCGAGACTTGCACATGCTCGGTCGCGGCAAGCCGTCCGCCAAACACGATACGCCTCCTGCTGCCGATCTCGGATTCGCCCACGACCCGATCGAAGGATCCACCTTCATATTGCAGCTCGAGACCCGAGCGTCCGTCCCCCGGCATCCAGGCCACGCTGCCCCAGATGGACTGCAAGTCAGTGGGGAAACTGCCGCCCACGTCAAGCAGATCGAATGCGGAGGCGATCGTGAAGTGCTCTCCTGCGCCGTTCGCAAATACGAGGCGCAGCCCTTCGAGGCCGGGCTCGCCCGTACCGGCCTCTACGCGCGAGTAGGCCCGTCGCTCCGTGCGCCGCAGCATAGTGAGGTCAACTTCCAGCCCTGCCGCCGCGCGTCGTACGGACACCTGGTCGATGGCGGCCAGCGGGATCTGAGACATGTCCGGCTGCGATCCGATCATCGGAATCAGCGGCCTGCCCTCGACGAAAATTTCAACAGCTCCGGGACCGAACGGTCCGTCGAGCAGGTGATGGGGACCACCGAAGAAATTGGCGCGCAGAAGCGTGATGCCGGGCACCATCTCCGCCACGAGTTCCGACAGCGACGTCGCGTTGGAGCGTCGAATGCGCTCGCGATCCCATGTAACGATTTCTCCCGCCACCGGATTGAGAGACGCGGGTGGGGCCAGCACCGCGAATCTGCGGGCGGCGGCCGAATCGACGAGTACGCCCGTCAGTTCACCGGGGAGTTCGCCTACCAGAGTGTCGCCGACCACCGCCGAGTCCCCGACCACACTCGTGTCTGCGGGCACTTCCTCCTGCGCCGACAAGCCGGCCGGATTAGCGAGCAGCACCCCGAGTACAGGGACGAACAGTCCCGATCGCGACGCGAACATCGCGCTCCGTCAGCCCTGCATGTTCTGGATGATCCGGTCGGCGAACTCGGAGGTCCTGGCCAGCGTGGCACCGTCCATCTGCCGCTCGAGATCGTAGGTGACGACCTTGTCCTTGATGGTCTGTGCAATCGCATCCACGACAACCGTCGCCGCCTCCTGCCAGCCCATGTACTCCAGCATCATTACCCCCGAAAGGATGAGCGACGTGGGATTGACCTTGTCCAGTCCAGCGTATTTTGGAGCGGTGCCATGGGTTGCCTCGAACAGCGCAGCATCTTCGCCGATATTGGCCCCTGGCGCCATTCCGAGGCCGCCTACCTGCGCGGCACAAGCGTCAGACATATAGTCACCGTTCAGATTCGGCAGCGCGAGGTACTCGTACTCCGCTGGCCGCAGCAGGATCTGCTGGAACATCGCATCGGCAATGCGATCCTTGATGACGAGTTTGTCGTCTGGCCGCTTGCCGTCGAATGCGCTCCACAACTCGGCCTCGGTGATCGTTCGATCGCCGAACTCGTCACGGGCGACCTCATAGCCCCACTCGCGGAACGCGCCCTCGGTAAACTTCATGATGTTACCCTTGTGGACGAGAGTCACCGAACCGGCTCCCGCCGAGAGCGCTTCGCGGATGCACATCGCCACCAGACGCTTCGTACCGAACTCGGAGATTGGCTTCACTCCTATTCCGCTTCCCTCACGAATCGAGCAACCCATTTCATCGTTGAAAAACGAGCGGACCTTCTCCACTTCCGGCGTCCCTGCGGCCCACTCGATGCCGGCGTAGACGTCCTCTGTGTTTTCCCTGTAAATTACGATGTCGAGCGCACTGGGATCCCTGACTGGCGACGGCGTACCCTCGATCCAACGGGATGGCCGAACGCAGGCGTACAGATCCAGGATTCGACGCATCGTGACGTTCAGCGATCGAATCCCACCACCTACCGGCGTCGTCAACGGGCCCTTGATCGCGACGATGAACTCGCGAATCGCGTCGATGGTCTCGTCAGGCAGCCAGTCGCCGGAAATCTTCTTGCCCTTTTCGCCGGCAAAGATCTCCATCCATCGGATCCGACGGATGTCGTCATATGCAACCGAGACCCCCGCATCGAACACGCGAACGGCAGCTGCCCAGATATCCGGACCCATCCCATCGCCTTCGATGAACGGGATGATGGGCTCGTCAGGCACGACAAGTATCCCATTCTCCCTGCGGATGGGGGATCCTTCGGCCGGGACGGAGGCGTACTCGGGGGCGAAAGTCATGTTGACTCCGTTACTCAGTCGTTGCGATGATCGATATGGACATATGATCGTATTGCTTCACCAGTGTAACGGGCGCGTGGACGAATCAGCCGGTTGTCCTGATGCTGCTCCATTACGTGAGCCGCCCAACCACCTGAACGCCCGATCGCGAACAGCGGCGTGAACAGGTCGAGGGGAATCCCGAGACTCCGATACACCGAAGCACAGTAGAAGTCGACGTTGCAATACAGACCCTTCTTTTGCTTCATGGCTGCCTCCACCGCCCGGGACAGCTCGTATGGAGCAGAGTCTCCCGTTACCTCACCCAACTCCTCCGCAAGGCGCCGCAAATGAGTCGCCCGGGGATCCTCGGTCCGATACACACGGTGCCCGAAACCCATGATCTTGCGCTTGTCCGACAGGGCCCGATCGAGGTACTCATCGACGAGATCCAAGCTGCCGATCTCGTCCAACATCCGCATCGCCTGCTCGTTTGCTCCCCCGTGAAGGGGACCCGACAGGGCGGCCACGCCGGCCGTCAAAGCCGCATACATGTCCGCCCGCGTCGAGGCGACGACACGACACGCGAACGTGGACGCGTTCAGTCCGTGCTCGAGATAGAGGAGAAGCGAGGTGTCCAGTGCACGGATCAGCACCTGGTCCGGCACCTCACCGGAAAGCATTCGCAGAAAGTCGGCGGCCAGGGGAAGATCCGGATCGGGCTCGATCGGCTTCAGTCCCAACCGCAGCCGGTGATGCGCGGCTACGGAGACCGGCAGCATCGAGACAATTCGCCCGGCCTTTCGAAGGTCAGCCTCAGGATCGCTGCAACCGGCGTCTTCGTCGAGTTCGCCCAGGACTGAGACCGCCGTCCGAAGAACGGACATCGGGGGCGCTGAACTCGGCATGGCACGAAGAATCGCCTCCAGTTCGGACGGTAGACGACGCTCGTGCGCCAACAAACCCTCGAACACGATAAGCGCTGTCTTCGTAGGAAGTTCGCCGTACCAGAGAAGGTAGAGTGCCTCGGCAAACGTTCCCTGGCCCGCCAGCGCGTGGATGTCGTAACCACGGTACAGCAACTGGCCGGCCTCTCCGTCTATGAAACTCAATGCCGAGTCGGCCGCCGTGACCCCCGCCAGCCCCCTGTCCGGATCTGTCATTAATGTTGCCGTAGTATTTGTGCCGAAGGTGGCTCCAAACCGGTAATTTCAACCGGACAGGAGCAAAAAAAATGCGCAACCCCATCAGATATCGGAGTTACGCGCCTGGCGCGAGCCACTTGAGTAGTGTGGCCTCAGCGAATCTCCGGATCGGGCTTTGCCGCGAGAAACTGAGTCATCAGATCTTCGGCCGACATTTCGTCGAACGAGCCGGAAGGCAACTGGATGCGGCGCTGGGGCTGGGCCGGGTCTGAGAAGCAGACGAACAGCACGGCTTCACGGTCATCCGGTTTCTTCTTCATCTCCGGATCTGGCCAGAATACGTCGCGTGAAGCCAGCCATGCCTTCCAGCGCCGACCGCTGTCATCCCGCAAATGCCTTGTCATGCACACCTCATAGTCTTGACTCGTAATGTTGAGAAACCAGCTACAAAAAATAGCAGGATTGCTTCGGAAAGTCCACCGGGCGAGCGAAAGTCGAAGTTACATGAGGTTACGTCAGTTAACTTACTACAGAACAGTATTGTGTGACAGGTCAGCTATCCCCATCCGACGGCATCTTGAGGCCAAGCGCCACACCGAGGCCGAAGCCGCCGATCAGCAGGGCCAGAACAATAGTAATGAAGATATACACACATCCCTCCCGGTTTCCGCTGTCTGCAAGGATACCCGTCAGCGTCCTAGAATGGGCTCCAGCGGAGCTGCTGTCCAGTGGCCCGCGGGCAGCAGATTGCGCCCCCCCGTGCCTCCGCCTAAGCTCCGTCGACAATGCGCCGCGGCGGCACACACGTCACGAAACACTTACCCCGCACGAGAGGGATGCATCGAATGTCGCGCACCGGAGAGATCATCAGGGAGTCCGACGACTACAGCGCCAGCAACTATGGCCCGCTTCCCGTCGTGTTGGACCGCGGCGAGGGTTGTTTCGTGTGGGATGTGGATGGCCGCCGCTATCTGGACATGTTGGCGGCGTACTCGGCACTGAACCAGGGGCATCGGCACCCGCGCATCATCCAGGCTCTTCACGACCAGGCGGCCCGCCTGACTCTCACGTCGCGGGCGTTCCACAACGACGAGATGGGACCGTTTCTCAAGGCACTTTGCGCGGCCACGGGATTCGAACGTGCGCTGCCGATGAACACGGGCGCGGAAGCCGTCGAGACCGCCATAAAAGTGGCTCGGAAGTGGGGCTACAAGACGAAGGGACTGGCCGAAGGTGAGGCCGAAATCATTGTTTGCGCCAATAACTTCCACGGCCGAACGACGACCATCGTCGGCTTCTCGTCCGAAGCGCAGTACCGGGACGGCTTCGGCCCGTTTACACCAGGCTTCCGTAGCATCCCGTACGGAGACGTGGATGCCCTTGAAGCGGCGATCACGGATCGAACTGTCGCGTTTCTGGTCGAGCCGGTGCAAGGCGAGGGGGGCATCGTCGTCCCGCCCGACGGCTACATGACCCGGTGTCACGACATCTGCCGGTCCAAAGGCGTTCTTCTTTTGAACGATGAGATTCAGACTGGCCTCGGGCGAACTGGAAAGATGTTCTGCGGTGATTGGGACGGGTCGCGCGGGGACGTACTTATCGTCGGTAAGGCCTTGGGCGGTGGTGTCTACCCGGTGTCGGCAATCCTGGCGAACGATGACGTGATGAGCGTTTTCCGCCCGGGAGATCATGGTTCGACCTTCGGCGGGAACCCTCTCGGCGCGGCCGTCGGCAAAGCCGCGCTGGAGGTGATCATCGACGAGGACCTGTCCGGCAGGTCGATGGAACTCGGTGAGTGGTTCGCAGACGAACTGCGCGCCATTGACTCTCCCCATATCGATCATATCCGGGGGCGCGGTTTGATGATCGGCATCGTGATCAAGGAAG
>CBDUXS010000082.1:0-5802 GCA_965371255.1 uncultured bacterium | reverse complement strand
CGGGACGTCGCATCCAATACGAAGGATACGCCCAGATCCGCCCCTGCCCGCCCGGCATCTCGATTCACGTCGGTATAGAGTCTGGCCGACGAACCGCCGCGGACTTCCAGCCCGGGAATCATCGCAAGGCCGGCACCGATCTCCGCCGTAAGCGCCTCGTTGAAGGTCGCATAGCGCGCACCATCGAGATCTATCAGAGGCAACACGGCGACGACCGGTGGCGACGCGATTCGCGCGGCCCCGGGCGACGCAACCGGCCCTGGAGCCCTGGTAACCACCAGGACCACCGCCACGAGGAACAGAAAAGCTGCGAGCCCTATCCACGCCGTAGTTCGCCGCGGCCGCGGATCTTCGGTGGATCCGAGAGTCTCGTTTCCCGTCGACGAATTCTGCTGCATGGATGACAACATCGGTCTCTCTGTCCGGCATCGACAGTGGGCTGGCTCGCCGCACAACCGCAGGCGTCCATTGACAGGCCTGGAGACAGTGAGCATCTGAGGAGGATGATCCGTGTCAATCCCGGCCTATGCGAACACTGCACCCATGCGAAGCTCATCGTCAATTCGCGTGGGTCGCGGTTCTGGCTCTGCCGCGCGGCCGCAGTGCATCCAGAGCTGTCGCGGTACCCTTCCCTGCCAGTTCTCACCTGTCACGTACATCGACCAGGCGACCCGGAACTGCCATCGGGCCCGAATCTCGTCTAGAAAGCACCCTGCAATTCTTTTTGCCGACAGCCGGTCGTGCGGCTGGCGCAGCGGTCGCCACCACCTCTCCACACCGCACTCGGTATGCGCGCACATCGCATTGCTAAGCCAATTCCCTGCAATTCGTTACTTCCTGTCTTTCTGGCAGAATCACCATGTAGGGTGTTGAGTTGACGCAACGGCAGGATTCTTGCTCTCCCGATATGTAGTGCAACGCCATGGATGATCAATCGGCACGACGGCTGGTGAGTCCAGACAACGCGCGACCTCAACCGGAGAGAACGGAGCAATGACGGACCTCGCTGTTATGCTTGCCGCTTCGGGGGCAGCTGGCTTTCAGGCCCGCCGGGTCATGAAGATGCGCCGGATGCCGAAACTGCGACTGCGCCTCGATCCTGGAGCAGCGCCGCAGCGTCTTCGATTTGGCAACCGCCAGGTCCTCGTATGGATGGTGAAGCTCGTGAACAGCGGGGCGGAAGCAGCCCGCGGCTGCGAAGCTCTCCTGGAGCGGCTCGAGTTCTTCGACGGCGCGCTCTGGCAGGCACACCCGGGGTTCCCGTTTTCACTTCAGCTACCGTGGTCGGGTATCGGATCTACAGCCCGGCTCAACGTGGCCGCCGGAGAACGGTCGTGTGATCTCCCGCTCGTTCTCACGTACTTCGACGAGGCAAAGCTGCGCCTCGTAACCCCGCTCGAGATCAGCTCGGGCATGATGCTCGAGTACCCGCCGGGACACTATCGTCTCACGGTTTCCGTGCGAGCGGCGGAAGGAATCGAGACGACCACGAGGCAACGCTTCGTCTTGCACTACGACGGCACGCCCGAGGGCATGACGATCGAGGACGTAGGCGCGCCGTAACACCGTCTTCAGCACCGGTTGCGATCCTCCCGGGCCTTGCCGATGTCCCGTTCATAAAGTCGAATAGACGGGACGACGATTCGGCCTGCACGCGTTGGCCATCCCCAGATCGCCCCGAAATCGGGAGTCTTGCCAATGTTTCGTGCATGCGCTCGCAATTCGTTCATCCTGATCGGACTCTGTACGACCTTTCCGCCGATTATCGCATCCCAGGAAGTGGGCTCTCCACCTGCCTGGGCCGACAAGGCCGAGTTGTCGTTCGTCCTGACGTCGGGAAATTCCGAGTCCAGTGCTCTGGGTGTGAGAAACACGCTGACACGGAAATTCGATTCCTCCACGCTCAGTCTGGATGCTGGGGGCATTCGCGTCGAGTCAGGGACGATCACGCGCACGGCTGTCGGCACGAGCCAGACTGACTTCACCGTTTCGGAGCAGACCAATCGTGAAACGACAGCGGAAAATTACTTTGCGGAATTGCGCTTCGACTACGAAATGTCGGATCGCACCTACGTATACAGTTCGGGAGGCTGGGTGCGTAACCGGTTCGCCGGTGTCGAAAATTTATGGGTGGGCGCGGCCGGTTTTGGAGTTAACCTGGTCTCGAGTGATCGCGCTACATTTGATGTCGACCTGGGTGCTACTGTCGCGAGTGAGGATCTAATCATCGGCGAAACCGAGACTTTCGGAGGTCTCCGGCTGACGTGGGCATTTAAACGACAGGTTACCGAGACGGCGGAGTTCTTGAGTCATCTCATATTGGACGAAAGCCTGTCGGATACGGAAGATTTTCGGGCTGAGTTTGACAACTCCATCGGCGTGGCGATCAGTAACGTCCTGGCCTTGAAAGCGGGCCTGAAAATCCTGTTCGACAATCAGCCGGCACTCGAAGAAGTCGACCTGTTTAATGCGCCGGGCGGCACGATCATTGGCTCAGTATTAACACCGCTCAACGAAGTAGACACGCAGGTCACGGTTTCCCTCGTGGTCAGCCTGTGACGTTCTCGAAGTAGAGCACGCCACCTCCGTTGCCACCCACGAACAGCTCCAGGTCCCCATCCCCGTCGATGTCGACGAAGGCAGGAACGGCGAGCGCAGGCGCAGCGATCGACAGGCTGCCAACGTACGCAAACTTCGGCTCCCTGGGCGTCCCGTCGTTACGGTATGCCAGGATGCCGTCGGCCTCGGAGCCCAGAAGCAAGTCCTTGTCGCCGTCTCCATCCAGATCTACGAACCGCGGCACACTTCGGCGCCCGACATCGATGTCACCATACGAGTCTGACTCCAGCACGAACTCCGGCCACGAAGCGGATCCCTGGTTGCGATAGAAGTTCAGTTCGCCGGAGGCCTCACCGACAAACAGGTCCAGGTCTCCATCCGCATCGATGTCTACCAGGACCGGCGCTCCATTCGTCCCTCGGGTCAGCCGCATGTCGAACGTAGAATCGGCCTCGAATTCTCCGTCCCGATTCCAGTACAGCGCCAGGTCCGCGCGCCAGTTTCCAAGAACCATGTCGGGGGCGCCGTCCCCGTCCAGATCTCCGAATGCCGGCGAGTAATGGTAGGCTCCTTCGAACGGCATCCTTCCCCGGAGCTCGAACCGCGGTGCGCGGGCCGACCCCGTGTTCTCGAAGCGGTACAGGTAGCCTGTAGTCCGACCCGCCTGCTCCAGCTTGTTGCCCACGAGCAGGTCCTGGTCCCCGTCCGCATCCAGATCGACGAATACAGGAACGCTCTCGCTGCCCACATCGATCGAGGGGAGGAATCGGCTGGTCCGGGTTTCAAACTCTCCGGATGCCAGTTGCTCGAGGTAGTACAGATTGTCGATCGTCGTGCGGTTCGGATTGAACGCCCCACCCAACACACCCACCAGCATGTCCAGGTCGCCGTCCGCATCCATGTCGGCCAAAGCAGGCGCGTTGTAGCCGCTGGTGAGCAACGGATCGTTCGGTGGAAACTGAATAGGCTCCCCGTCCAGGTCCGGCCTCTTGCAAGTACCTTCGTTCTCGATGTAGAGAATTCCCGCCTCGAAGAAATCACCCCAGAACAGGTCGCTGTCACCGTCGGAGTCCAGATCGGCAAGCGCAAGAGTATTGGCACCGTGAAGGCTGCCCGTGGGATTGCGGCCGGGGATTCCCCCCGGGGGAGCGCCACCGGGACCGAAAGCCGCCACGATCTCGATGTTGTGGAATCGGTCGGTGATATGGCGGAACCGCGGCAGGCCGGTCTCGTCCCGCTCGACCTCAGTGTACTGAGTGATCGTTCCGGTAAGCCGGCCGATCAGTAAATCGAGACGACCGTCACAGTCGATGTCCGTGATGTTCGGGATGTTCTGGCGGTCCGAGAAAATTGCGGTACCACTCACGTCGCGAAGCGAATCGGCTGCCAGCACGAACCGTGGCTCGGTTCGCGAGCCTTCGTTCCGGTAATAGCGGATATAGCTGAAGATCTCCTCGGCCAGCAGATCTGCGTCACCGTCCGCATCGAGATCCGCGAAGCGATACCACTCCCCCGCCTCGAGACTCTGGAACGCGTTGGTACGCCACTCGAACGACGCCTCGGCAGGCGTGCCGATGTTTTCGAAGAACATGATGCGGCCGGACGATTCCTGGATGAACAGATCCTGATCTCCGTCACCGTCGATATCACGGATCTGTGGCCTCGGCTGGTTGAAGCCGCCAAGCCACGGGTAGGCGTAGGCAGAGCCGAGGCTGTCTGCCACCGGAATCCCCACCACGTTCATCGTGAAGGTCGGAAGGAAGCCATCCGAGCGACGAGTCGACGCAGATTGATCAGTCGCCTGCGGCGGGCCCGACCCGGCCGGCGCCGAGGCGCATCCTGCCGCCAGCGCGACCAGGAGGCAGCCGACCCCGGCCGATTTGCATCCCACCGAATGACGCACTTCAGCGCGTCGCGGCAGCAGTGCCCATACCGGCCGCATAGCGTCCGACTTCGATCAACTGCAACACGTCTCCGCTCGCCACATCGATCACGGCGACGAAACCGTTAGCGGGTTCCTCTCCGTCGGCGGCGGGCTGCGTATTGCGATTGCCGACGTACAGCTTGGACCCGTCGGGAGACAACGCGATACCGTGCGGAGCCGCGAACCGCTCGTCGCGAATCGTCCGGACGACCGTCCAGCTCGTCGCATCGACCACCGTCACCGCATTTCCGACCCGGTTGCCGATATACATCCGCGTGCCATCCGCGGAGAACACGGGGTGCCATGGTGCGGCCGGCACGTCGATCGCCGTCAGCACGGGCGGAGACATATGCCGGGTTGCGTCCATCACGAGCAGCTTGCCGCTCATCTCGCCTCCTGCGACGAGGAACTTGCCGTCCGGGGTGATGGCAAACTGAACCAGCACGTGCACCCGATCGTCCAGGCTCGGCACGGCGCTCAGCTCGACTTCGCCGTTGGCCGGCATGTAGGCAGCCATGTCATTGCTGGCCAGGCTGACCGTGTAGACGTGTGACCCGTCGGGGGATACGGCGATGGCGTGCGGCCGGGTGATGAATACGTCTACTTCATCGATCTCCATCGTCGAACGCTGGATGACCCCTATGCGCTGCGGCGGATTCACGGCCGCCATCGATCGTCCCACGAACAGCCGGTCGCTTTGCGCGTCCAACGCCATCAGGCCCGGCGTCTCGAAAACGGCCCGGCCGATGAGATTGTTTTCGCGATCGAATTTCAGGACGAAGCCGTCCGCGATCAGCGACAGGTACCAGAAGGAGCCGTCCGGTTCGACGACTACGTAATGAGGTTTCGCATTGGCAGAGAATCCCAGAGCAACCAGATCCACCGTGTAGACGACCTCGTCGGTATCCATGTCGATGACCGATACCGACGGGGAACTCTGGTTCGCCACGTACAGGTAGTGGTGGCTCCCACTCGATTCGGAGCCCTGAGCCACTGCAGCCGCGCCCGCCGACGCGCACCCCGCCGCCGGAACACACCCGGCGACGAGGGTTGCGACAGTCCTTAAGAAACGTCCGCTCACGATACGGGTCGTCCTTCTTTTTTCTTCAGTATGAACAGCCCCTGGCCCATACTCGACACGATGATCGTGCCGCTCTCGAAGAACGGATAGGTGCTCCACGCCCCGCCGAAGTTCGGCGAGTTGTCACCGGACGGAGTCGTGTCGAAGAATCCGACCTCGACCGGGTTCGCGCGGTCGCTGATGTCGAGTACGCGCAGTCCGGACATGTAATTCGCCTCATACATCAGGTCACCCTTGA
>CBDUXS010000081.1:0-5867 GCA_965371255.1 uncultured bacterium | reverse complement strand
GTAGCGCGTGGCCAGGTTCATCGCCGCTTTCGCGGCCATCTACCTGATCTGGGGATCCACGTACCTGGCGATCAAGCTGGCGATCGCCACGATTCCGCCGTTCCTGATGCTGTCGATGCGGTTTATTCCAGCGGGTCTGCTTCTGTATGCGTTGCTGCGGTTGCGGGGAGTTCCGGCCGCAACCCGCAAGGAGTGGCTCGCGGCCGCCGGCGTAGGCACGCTGATGCTGGCCTGCGGCGTCGGCGCCGTGGCGTGGGCCGAGCGCTCGATCCACAGCGGTCTCGCCGCGCTCCTCGTTGCCGCCGTCCCGATGTGGATGGTCCTGTTCGACTGGCTGGGGCCCGCCCGCCGCCGCCCGACCCGCCGCGTGCTCGTCGGCCTCGCCGTCGGCTTCCTGGGCGTCGGCCTGATCGTCGGCCCGGCCTGGGAAGGAGCCGGCATGGCCGGCCTGGCGGCGGTCGGCGTGGTGATGTTCGGCACGGCCTGCTGGGCACTTGGCTCGGTGTACTCCCGCTACCTGTCCCTGCCCAGGTCGGCATTCATGGCTTCGGCGCTCCAGATGATCGCGGCGGGCGCCGTGCTGTTCCTGCTGGCGGCGGCATTCGGCGATCTCACGGCGTTCGACCCATCCTCCGTGACCCGGAAGTCCGCGCTGGCGGTCGGCTACCTGCTGGTGTTCGGCTCGCTCGTGGCATATGCGGCGTACGTGTGGCTGCTGCATCATGCGACGCCGGCCCGGGTATCGAGCTATGCGTTCGTGAATCCGCTCGTGGCCATGGTCCTGGGCGTGTGGCTCGGAGACGAGTCGTTTGGCCCGATGGCCCTGGTCGCTGCGGCGCTCGTCGTGATGTCGGTCGCCCTGGTGACGTTGGAGGAAAGACCGTTGACATGAGTTCCCGTAAACTGACGTTTGACGGCGCGGCCGGGGATCGCCTCGCCGCCCGGCTCGACATGCCGGACGGCGCACCGACGGCGTGCGCGCTGTTCGCCCACTGCTTCACGTGTTCGAAGGATCTCAAGGCGGTGGGCCGGATCTCGAGCGCGCTCGTGTCGGAGGGAATCGGCGTGCTCCGGTTCGACTTCACGGGCCTCGGCGAGAGCGAGGGCGACTTCGCGGACACGAGCTTCGCGTCCAACGTGGAGGATCTGGTCGCCGCCGCACGGTTTCTCGAGAGCGAGATCGGCTCCCCGAGAATCCTCGTGGGCCATTCGCTGGGCGGCGCGGCGGTCATCCAGGCGGCGCACGAAATCGACAGCGTAGCGGCCGTGGCGACGATCGGTGCCGCGGCCGATCCGGCTCACGTGCAGCACCTGCTGGGTGATGCCATGCAACGGATCCAGACCGAGGGTGAGGCCGAGGTGACGATCGGCGGGCGCTCGTTTCTCGTCCGCCGCAAGTTTCTCGAAGACCTGAACGACCTCAAGCAAGTGGAGCGCATCAGGACCCTGGGCCGGCCCCTGTTGATCTTCCACTCTCCGGTCGACACGATCGTGGGGATAGAGAATGCAGCCCGGATCTTCGAGGCGGCCCGTCATCCCAAAAGCTTCGTGTCGCTGGATCGGGCGGACCACCTGCTCACGAATCCGGAGGACGCGGAATACGTGGGCCGCGTGCTGGCGGCATGGGCCCAGAAATACATTTCAGAAGGAGTGGCATCATGAAACAGGGCGGCAGGACAGGGGCACGTTTGCTGACAGCAACGGCGGGCATGGTGCTGGCCCTGTCGGGCTGCGCGACGAACCCGGCCACGGGCGGCATGATGTTGTCGCTCGTGAGCGAGAGCCGCGAGATCGAGATGGGCCGGCAATACAGCCAGGTCGTCACGCAACAATTCGGCATTTACGACGACGACGATCTGCAGGCATACGTGGACAGCGTCGGGCAGGCGCTAGCGGCCGTGGGCGAGCGGCCCCAATTGCCGTGGTCATTCCAGGTCGTAGATGATCCGGTGATCAACGCCTTCGCGCTGCCGGGCGGCCCGATCTACGTCGCGCGCGGCATCATGGCCCACTTCAACTCCGAGGCGGAAATGGCGTCCGTGCTCGGCCACGAGCTGGGCCACATCACGGCCCGCCATATCGTCGAAGCGATGAGCCGGCAGCAGCTCGCGCAGATCGGGTTCACGGCCGGGATGATTGCTGTGCCGGGGATCCGGCCGTTCGGCAACCTACTCAGCAGCGGTGTCGGTCTTCTGTTCCTCAAGTACAGCCGTGACGACGAGGCCCAGTCGGATCTGCTGGGCCACCGGTACATGACGCGGCTCGGCTACGATCCCGAGAGCGCCGCCGACATGTTCAAGATCCTCGAGCGCCAGCGTGAGGAATCGGGCAGTTCGGTGCCGGAGTGGCAGGCGTCGCATCCCAATCCGGGAAACCGGATCGCGTCCGCGGAAGGTCGCGCGGCGGCCGACGGTTATCCGGGCGGCACCGTGCGCCGCAATGAGTATCTCCGGCGCATCGACGGGCTCATCGTGGACGAAGATCCGCATCAGGGGTACTTCCAGGACGACCGGTTTCTGCACCCTGATCTCAAGTTTCAGTTCAACTTTCCCGCCGGGTGGGAGCACCAGAACAAGCCATCGGCCGTCACGGCCTTGAGCCCGAACGAGGACGCGATCATCGAGATGACGCTGGCACAGGGCCAGACGCCGTCGGAGGCCGCGGACGAATTCTTCAAGCAGGATGGCGTCCGCCAGAGGAGCAGGGCCGACCGCACGATCAACGGCCTGTCCGCCGTAATGGGGGGCTTCAGGGCGTCCTCGCGCGGGGGCACTCTCGAGGGGCTCGTCCTGTTCATCCGGCACGACGACCTGACTTACCAGTTTCTCGGCTACACGCCGTCGTCGCGTTTCGGCCGGTACTCACCGGAGTTCGAGCGAACGCTGGACAGTTTCGCTCCGCTGACCGATGAACTCCTGCTGGACGTGGAGCCGAAGCGGATCGACATCATCGAGGTGCCCGAATCAATGAGTGTGGAATCGTTCGATGAGCGGTATCCGTCTACGATCGAATTCGACGAATTGCTGCTGCTCAACGGATGGTTGGCCGGAGAGCGCCTGGAGGCGGGCAGTCTCGTCAAGCGCGTGACGGGGACGGGAGGTCCGCGCTAAGCTGCTCCGGCCATGCCGTTTCGTGGCGCAGATCCTGCACAACCCGTGGTCCGAGACTCAGATCCTGACCCCGGAAATCGGGTCCGACGACACCGTCGGGCTCCATTCGGACAGGGTATTCGCCCCCGCACGCGCGGGACGGGAGCGGAATCAGTATCCGCGCTGCCAAGGAGGAACCTTTGCATTTCGCGAGGAAAACCCGAGTATTTCTCGCCGGTTTGCTGCTTTTCGGTCTGCCCGCCGCTGCCGCCGCGCAGTCGTCCGATTTTTCCGTCGATGTACACGGAGGCCTGTCTGCCCCGCTCGGCGTCCTGGATGACCTGACGACAGTAGGGGGTGCTTACGGCGCCGGACTGGCCTGGCACTTCAGCCCTCACGTGGCCGTGCGCGCCGATTTCCTGATCAACAAACTGGACAACGGCCTGAGCGATGCCGGCCTGCTCCTGTCGCCCCCTGTCGACCTGACGTTCTTCGGTGGCGGTGTGGAAGTGAGTTTCGGTGCGCCGCTTTACCAGGATGAGCCATTGACGTTCGTCCTGAGCGTCGGGGGAGGCGTGACGAACTTCGACGTGGACGAGGCCTTCAGCTCCATCCATCCGGCGAACGGGATCGACGACAGCTACTTCACCGTGACGTTTGGTGGCCAGGTCGGTTACCAGGCCATCCGCACGGGCAGCACGAAGCTGAACATATTCTTCAAGGCGCAACCCAATTTGATCCTCGTCGACTCGGCCGACATGTTGCCGTTCTCGCAGTTGCTGGGACAGGATCCGATCGACAGCATGTGGGTACTGCCGCTGACGCTCGGAGCACGCTTGTCCTTCGGCGGGAACTAGCAGCGGCCTGCTGGAGATACGAAGCTCGGAATACTTACATATATCGGGGGTTAGTTGAAAGCACACCGAGGCGGAGAACAGCAGACGCTTCTCGTAGTGCTGGCCCACCCCGATGACGAAGTAGGCGCGGTCGCCGCGATGCTCGCTCAACGGGCTCGTGGCGATCGCGTTGTGCTTTGCTGGATGACGCGCGGCGAAATGACCGAGGCGTTCGGGCCGGTGAGCCCGGAAGAGGTGATCAAACGGCGCACGGAGACCGGCCGCCTGGCCGGTGAGATTCTGGGCATCGAGACCCGGTTTCTCGAGTTTCCCGATACGGCCGTCGAGGCAACGCCGGAAGCCGCCCGTCGCGTCGCCGCACTGATCGCCGACGTGCGCCCGACCGGCGTCCTGACATTTGGCGATGCGTGGCGCCGCGGCCTTCGCCACCCCGACCACCAGGCGACGGGACGGATCGTACGCGACGCGATCACGCTGGCGCGGATCCAGAAATGCGTCGCCCCGGCCAGTCCTCACCGGCAGCCCTCCCCCGTATTCACGTATCGAGACATTCATTCCGAGCTTCCGGCGGTGGCGATCGACGCGGAACCATACATGGACAAGCTGCTCGAGCTCGGACGCCTGTACTACGACTTGCTGGAGTTTCCGGATCCGGACTGGCTGGTGGAGCGCCTCATCAGGAACGGTCGGCGATGGGGCGTGAATTATGCCGAGCAGTTTGACGCATGGGAAAGCGAACCGGGTCTGGTCCCGGCGTTGCTGCCCACGGGACTGGCCCTTCCGGAGCACCCCGAGCGCGCCGCCGAGCGGTCGCTCCGGCTGGTGGAGGACGGCTAGCGGGTCGCGCGGAGCGCCTCGATGACGTCATCGGCACACATCTTCTCCAGGTCGAACACCCGCCCGTGCTTCGCGCCGTCGCGCACCCAGGCCGAGACGATGAGTGTCAGGGTGAGTTCCGACACCGGAAACGCCGACTCCGCCCGCAACTCCTCCAGTCGGATCCGATAGCACACGTCCCCGACACGTTCGGTCCAGTCCGGCAGATCGGGGTCGATCGTCGTGCGGGCGAGCACCCGTCCGCGGGCAATCGGCACGAGCACGCGGCGCTTCGGGTCCGCCGCCGGGAGGACGATCAGACGGGAGCGATCGACGGCGGGTCGCCGGAGCCCGGGCCGGTAGGAATCCAGCTCGGCAAACCACTGGAGCCGGCGGCGCAGCGCCACGTTATCCCAGCCAGCCCGGCCACCCGCGCCGCCGTTGCGCGTGAGCACACAGCGGATCCGGCGGGCGTCCTCGGCGGCGACCTCCTCGTTCAGCAACGCCTGAACGGCGCGACCCATCTGTTTCCGATAGCCGTTGAGGCCGACCAGTCCGACGCAGGGCGCGCTGCACTGATCGATTCCGTGTTGCAGGCAGGGGGAGCCGTCCGGGTCCGGGCGGATCGATCCGGGGCAGGTGCGCAGCCGGTAGATCTTCTCGACCAGCTTCACGGCCTCTTCGGGAATCCGGCGGCCGCGGAACGGGCCGATGTACTGGGCGCGAGCCCGGCGGGTGCGGCGGACGATGCGGAAACGGGGGAATGGGTCCGACCAGTCGATCTCGACGTACCAGCCGCGCGATCGGTTCTTGCCGACGCGGTTGAACGCCGGACGATGGGTGGCGATGCCGCCGGCCTCCTCCAGACACGCCTCGAGATCGGTGCCGGCCCGGAACGCGGTGACCCCATGGGCCAGCCGCAGCATGTCCCGCAGCCGCGTGACCTTCGGTCCGCCGCCGTAGAAGTATCCGCGCACGCGCCGGCGCAGATTCACGCTCTTGCCGATGTATATGGGGGTTCCGAGAGCGTCCACGAAGTGATAGACGCCCGGAGAACGGGGCAGGTCGTCGGGGACCCAGTCGGGTACGGGGGAAGTGCGCGCCG
>CBDUXS010000080.1:0-5875 GCA_965371255.1 uncultured bacterium | reverse complement strand
CGCCGCCGGCTGGTTGCCGGGGAGTCCGGCAAGCTGCTCGCGGAAGCTCATGCCGGCCCGACGATTGGTCCCGTCACGCTCCACGGCATCGACCTGACCCGGATGCTTTCGACCGTGGTCCTGGAACCCGACGAATCCGGTTCCGATTCGGATACGGCCGTGGTCGAGCCCGATTCGAACATCACCTCCGCCGACCCGATGGACCCGCAGTCCGGGCCCCGGTCTGCCGATGACTCAGAAGTTCGTGCGTGGCTCAGGTCAGCGGAGCCACCGGGCGCCGACAGCGTACCGGCGCTTGCCCGCCTTCTCGCACGTGACAGCCTCCGTGATGCGGCCGCCCGGAGACTGATCGCCATCGGCGAACCTGCAGGATCGGGGCTGGCAACAATCCTTAAGGACGATAGCGCAGACTTCGTCGTCCGGCGGCGGATTGCCGGTGTCCTGGGAGCGATTCCGGGAAAGGAGACCTTCAACGCCCTGGCCGGTGCGCTTGCCGCGGGCCGGTTCGAAGTCAGGTATCGCGCGGCGCGATCGTTATCCCGGCGACGGGCCGAAAAAAATGCCGACCTCGAGGACGCGGTCTGGAAGGCGATCCGTTCAGAATTGTCCCGTGGCCGAGCGGTGTGGGAACTCGCACGCCTGCTGGATCGTGAAGACTCGGACGAGTTCGTCGGTGAACGCGCGGCCCTGCGTGGCGAACTCAGCCTGGAACACGTGTTTCGTCTTCTGAGTCTCGTGCTGGATGCCGAACCCATCCATGCCGCCTGGCACGGCCTTGCCGGCGATCAGGCCGAAATCGAAAGTCTGGCACTCGAATACCTCGAGAGCGTGTTGCCCGACGACGTGCGCGATCGATTGTGGCCATTCATCGGCGACCTCAGCGTCGAACAGGCGCGGCGCGCCATCCGACCGCTCGATGACGTGATCGAAGATCTCATGGACACGGGTGCCACTCTATTCGGAGGCGATCACCGGAGGGCGCTCGCGCGCTATCTGAAACGCTCCGACCAGACTGAATCCGGCGATCAGACCGACGCCGGTGAAACGGCCGACATCCCCGACGGCGAATAGTTCGGCCCACTGTGACGAACGGTTACCCGTCGTCGGCGTCGCCCAGCATCGGGACACGGACCCCGGCGGATCTCGCCAACTCGATCGCGGATTCGTATCCGGCATCGGCGTGTCGAACGACTCCCATGCCAGGGTCCGCGGTCAGAACCCGCTCCAGCCGCCGTGCGGCCTCCTCGGTTCCATCCGCCACGATGACCTGTCCCGCATGCTGCGAGAAACCGATCCCGACCCCGCCGCCGTGATGGAACGACACCCACGTGGCACCGCTGACGGCATTGATCAGCGCGTTCAGAATCGGCCAGTCGGACACGGCGTCCGTTCCGTCCCGCATGGCCTCGGTCTCCCGATTCGGACTTGCGACGGAACCGCCGTCCAGGTGATCACGCCCGATGACGATCGGCGCGGAGACGACACCCGCCGCCACCATCTCGTTGAACCGGAGGCCGGCGCGTGCTCGCGCTCCGTATCCGAGCCAGCAGATCCGTGAGGGGAGACCCTGAAAATGCACCCTTTCGCGGGCCATCTCCAGCCAGCGCCGCAGATGCAGGTCGTCGGGAAACAGCTCCATGACGGCCTCGTCGGTCCGGTAAATGTCTTCCGGATCCCCGGATAGCGCCACCCATCGAAACGGACCCTTCCCTTCGCAGAACAGCGGCCGAATGTATGCCGGCACAAAGCCGGGATAGTCGAACGCTCGCTCGACTCCCGCGTCCAGCGCCCGCTGGCGAAGATTGTTGCCGTAATCGAACACCTCTGCGCCGGCCTCCCGGAAAGCCAGCATCGCCTCGACGTGGCACGCCATGGAGGCCATCGCGCGGCGAGCGTACAACTCAGGATCCTGCTTCCGGAGTGTGTCGGCAGTCTTCACGTTCAGGCCTTTCGGGACGTACATCAACACGTCGTGGGCTGATGTCTGATCGGTGACGATGTCAGGCGAGAAGCCGCGACGCATCAGTTCCGGCAGAACAGTCGCCGCATTGCCGATCAATGCCACGGACAGGGCCGCCTTCCGCCGGCGTGCATCGTCACACCAGGTGATGGCCTCCTCGATGTCCGCCGTCACCTCGTCTACATATCGGTGGTCCTTTCGACGCTGTGCGCGCGCCGGGTCAACTTCCACGCACAGGGCGACACCGCCGAGCATGGTGACGGCCAGCGGCTGCGCGCCTCCCATGCCTCCGAGACCGGCCGTCAGCATGATGCGACCCACCAACCCGTCCTCCCAACCGCGGAGAGCAGCAAGGGCTCCGAGCGTCTCGTACGTGCCCTGCAGGATTCCCTGAGTGCCGATGTAAATCCAACTTCCCGCCGTCATCTGTCCGAACATGATGAGTCCGCGATCCGCCAACTCATCGAAATGCTCTTGAGTCGCCCAATGGGGGACGAGATTGGAGTTCGCGATCAGAACTCGCGGCGCATCCGCGTGCGTACGGAAAACGGCGACTGGCTTGCCCGACTGTACGAGAAGCGTTTCGTCATTCTCGAGCTCCCGAAGGCTGGCGACGAGCGCATCGAAGCAGGCCCAGTCACGAGCCGCCTGCCCGCGGCCTCCGTATACCACGAGACGATCGGGATCCTCCGCGACTTCCGGATCGAGGTTGTTCATCAGCATCCGGAGCGCCGCCTCCTGCAACCAGCCCTTGCAGGTCAGTTCGGTGCCCCGCGGCGCCCGCACCGGTCGAGGCCCGTGCGTCCGTTCATTCATACCCTGTCTCCGGTCAACAGACGATCCGGCCGCGCTTGATGACTCTCGTTACCGGTGCGTGGCCGATCCGGTAGATCAGATCCTCGAGATGAGGCACGTCGATGACCACGACGTCCCCGAGACACCCCGGCTCCAGCACCCCTCGGTCATCGCGTCGGACGGCCCTCGCAGCGCCTGCGGTCGCGGCCCATAACGCCTGCTCCGGCGTAAGCGCACATATCCGACAGGCGAACTGCATCGCCAGCGGCATCGACACGGCCCAGCCTCCCGGGCACAGGTCCGTCGCCAACCCTATCGGCAGTCCGGCGCGAACCCAGCGGCGCGCGTCCACAGGCCGTGGGTGCGCCACGGCAAAATCGATCAGCGGCATGAGCACCCCGGTCACACCGGCCTCGGCCAGACTCGCCAGGTCCTGGTCGGTTGCAAAGTTCAGATGGTCGGCGGAAACGACCGCCAGATCCGCAGCGAGCCCGGCACCGCCGAGGCGGGAATACTGATCGGTGTGGATCTTCGGCTTGAGCCCGGCGGCGACACCGGCCTCGAGAACCCGCCTCCCCTGCTCGACCGTAAAGAATCCCTCGTCGCAAAACACATCGTTGAATTCTGCGGAGCCGGTCTCCGCGGCGGCGGGAATCAGCTCTTCCACGATCGACGTCACGTAGGCCTCTCGTTGGGCTTGTGACGCGCCAGGAGGAAAATCATGGGCCGCCATTAGCGTTGACACGACGTCGACAGGATGATCGGCGTCGAGCCGTTGGTTCAGGGACAGCAAGCGCAATTCCTGCTCGGTACTCAGGCCGTATCCGGTCTTGCTCTCCGCGGTCGTCGTTCCCTGGGCCAGCATCGCATCCAGCCGACTGGTCGCCGCGACCAGCAGTTCTTCGTCGGATGTCGCCCGCGTCATGTCTACGCTGGCAGCGATTCCAGTGGGGGCTCCCAGTGACTCCAACGCTGCGGGATTGCGAGACGCACGCGCAGCGTACTCGCGCGCCCTGGATCCGCCGAACAGCAGATGCGTGTGACAGTCCACGAACCCGGGCACGACCAGCCCGCCTGCCGCGTCCAGCTGTTCGGCCTGTGAGACATCGACGGTTGCCGCCACCTCGGCGGCGGTGCCCGTGGCGACGATCCTATCGCCCGCGATCGCCACGCTGCCATCGACGATCCGCCGAATCACGCCGGGCGCCGCCGGATCCGGCGTGACCAGCTCCGACGCCCCCGCAATCACCAGATCAGCGCGGCGGGGTTCAGGTGGGGTCACGGCAACAGGGCCGTCTCAACGATCTGGTCAGCCAGAAAATCGTGTGTCTGAAGGTAGTGGCGAACGACCTCTTCCAGCGCCCCGAGAGGTACCGGACCGATCAGTTCCGTACCGGCGACCTGCACCCCGTATCGCGCGGCCTCGGACCGCACGGTCTCGAGTACGCGAGGGATCGGCGTTTCCAGGTAGTTCACCAGGTTCATCGACACCTGCACCATGCCCCGGTCTTCGAGAGCGAATCCCATGCCCCGCACATGCCGGTACCCGCCATTGATGTGCCGCACGGCACGGGCGATCGTGCGCGCAATCTCTATGTCGTCGGTTCGCAGGTTCACATTGAACGCGATGAGCGGAAATCTCGCGCCCGTTACTGTCGCTCCGGCACGTGGGTTGAACACAGCCGGCCCTTCGTCGGGCGCCCAGTCCGGATCCGTCAGCTTCTCCTCCAGAGCCTCGTATTGACCCTTCCGGATCTTCGGGAGGCTCCGGCGCTCGGGCCGGGTCGCCGCGTCCTCGTAGAAATAGACCGGAACGCCCTGCTCACCCAGCCAGCGACCAAACTGGCGCGAAATCTCCACCGCCCGCTCTGTCTCCATGCTTCGAAGCGGAATAAACGGCACGACATCGAGCGCACCCATCCGGGGATGCTCACCCGAGTGATCTCGCATGTCGACCTCTGAGAGTACCACTGTCGCCAGGGCGCGGGCTCCCTCCAGCACGCGCTCGGGTGGCCCAAGAAACGTGATGACTGAGCGATGATGATCGGGATCGGACGAATAGTCCGCCACGGACACTCCGTCCACGCCGCGGACGGCTTCCACGAACCGTTCGATAAGTTCCTCGCGCCGGCCCTCGCTGACGTTGGCTTCGCACATCAAGACTTCAGACACAGGCATCTCCCGTCGTTACGGACGCAGCCAGCGACCGCAATGCATTCAGCCGCATCTCGAAGCCATCCCGGACGGCTTCGTTCTTGAGGCTTCCTAGGTTGATCGCGGCATTATCGATGCAGCCCTCGAGCGCCGCGGCAGCCAGCCGTCGGCTCACATCCAGGTCGGAAGTGGCGTTCGTGTTGTGTTTTGGCGTGAGTCGGCCCACGAGGTCGAGCACTTTCGCGCATCGCTCGCCATTGTCGAGCGGCACGGCCGTGGCACCTTTGAGGCCAGCCTGGATCACGGCGGATCGCGCTGACTTCTCATCATCCGTTTCCCTGGGCATTCGATAGGCGTCCATAACCAGGCCGAATGCCTCGGAGTCGTCGAGGCCGCCTTCCAAGAGCCGTCGAGCCAGCCCACGTGCGTCCTTGTCGATTTCATCATAGAACACGTCGGGCTCGAGGCCGGGTTTGCCGCGGGATACGCGGGCGACCATGCCGGCCAGGCCTGCCGCCATGGCGCCGGCCGCAGCCGATGCGGTTCCGCCGCCCGTCGCATTGTCTTCCGGGTCGAGGACCTTGAGAAAGGCCTCGATCTCTGCGTCCGTCGCTATGCTCATATATCTGCCTCATCGGATGTCGCTGCGACGGCCCGCCGAAGCGAGCCGGATCGAATCAGTTCTGCCAGGGTGTCGATGTCGTCGCTAAGCACCCGGTCGTGAACCAGCGTCTCGACGCGGCGCCTCACCTCGGCGTGAACGACGGAAGTGCCGCGACCGAGACGAACCGGCCCGTCCGGGCGCAGGTCCACCGCCTGGGCCGCGGTCATCAACTCGATCGCCAGCACAAACCTCACGTTGTCGAGGATCTCCAGCGAGTGGCGCGCGGCGTTCGCACCCATGCTAACGTGATCTTCCTGGTTGGCGCTCGAAGGAATCGAGTCGACGCTATCCGGGTGGGCCAG
>CBDUXS010000079.1:0-5877 GCA_965371255.1 uncultured bacterium | reverse complement strand
CGGCGTTTGCCGGCGTAGCCTTCGACTATCGCGATGAATGCCGCATCGACCCAGGCGTTTGCCGCCGTCAACACGTCACCGGTCGCCTCGGCCACAGACGCTGCCTTCTCCATTGCCTGACGCGAGCGTGCGGGGTTGCCGCTGTACAGGTAAAGAATCGCCGCGCGGTTGAACCCGAAGAACTGTCCGGCATCGTTCTTCACGAGCTGCCTGGCGGCCTGCTCGTGCAGTTCCCCGGCCTCTTCCCAACGTGCCGGAGTCTCGTAGAGCTCCATGGCAGCTATGTGCAGCGGATTCTGGAATGCCTCGACCTGGATGGCCGGAAGCTCGAACATTTCGCGATCTTGTGCGCTGGCCAGGGCCGGCGCGGCCGCTATGGCGACGAGCGCCAGGGCCCCGGTGCGAATCGTCCCGTTCCTCATCATCATCCCTTCCTTCCCCAATCGTCCCCGTCCCAGTTTTCAGCCAACCCCCCGGGTCGGCCTGTCAGCCATCAGTAAAGCAACCCTCGTGCCAAACATCATGAGTTAGCATAACACGTATCAATACATATACTTACACGCACAAACCCGCGGCGTTTGACACGGGTTTGTTGATCGCTTGTGGTACAACCTGTTCGGAATCGGACACACGAACGGGAGCCCTCAGGCATCGTCGCCAGTGATCAGCCGTCCCCGCCGGTGAAGTTTACGCCGGTGAATGTGTCGGACCCGGCTGCCGAACGCACGGACATCGTCGGCCGGCCACCTGAATAGCTCCAGGCGGCGCCGATCTCGCCCGCTCTATTGATGGCCACGAACTTCTCTCCCGGCATGTAATCGGGATTCACGCGGAGGTACTTCCGTCGAATCATCTCGAGTGTGTCCTCGCACGCCTGTTGAGGAGATCGTCCGTCGCGCATCCGCATCACGATGTGATAGGAGGCGCACGACTTGATGACGTCCTCGCCGCGGCCCGTCGCGCCTGCGGCCCCCACCTCGTTGTCCACGTACAGGCCGGCGCCGATGATCGGCGAGTCACCGATCCGGCCCGGTATCTTCCAGCTGAGGCCGCTCGTGCTCGTAATACCGGCTATGTCACCGAACGAGTCGATCGCCAGCACGTTGACAGTGCCGTGCTCGTGGACGGACGGGCGCGGCATGCCGGCTTCCGTCTCGGGGAGACCGCGCAGGTGATCGGGTGGGCCCCAGTCGTCGTCGCCCCGGTTCTCCCGCCACTCGAGCCAACGCCGGCGTGCCTTTTCGGTCAGCAGGTCGTGTTCTTCGAGGCCGAACGAGCGGGCGAATTCCAGGGCGCCCGGGCCGACGAGCATCACGTGATCCGTGCGGTCCATGACGAGACGAGCTACAGATGACGGCGTCTTGATGTTCTCGAGCGACGCGACGGCACCGGCATTGTACGTGCGGCCGTCCATGATCGAGGCGTCGAGCTGAACGACCCCATCCTCGTTCGGAAGCCCGCCGTATCCGACGGACATGTCCTCCGGGTCGACTTCGACGACGTTCGCCGCCTGCTCGACTGCATCGATCGCGCGCCCCCCGGATTCCAGCACCTCCCAGCCGACCTCCATCGCCCGGCGTCCCGTCTCGTTGGAGTGGCTGGTTACGATCAGCGGCGTACCGTAGCCCCGCGTGTTCGGCCCGCGGAGACCCGGCAGACGAAGGTTGCTTAGCAGGACTCCACCGGCGGCGAGACCGAAGCTCTGGTTGAAGAACCTCCTGCGGGACAGCGAAATGCGCATCAGTTGCTCCCGGGCGGAAGGGCTTTCGCCTCCGAACCGCGCGATTCGATGAGCGACTCGGTAAAGTCCTGGCGGTCAGCGAGAATCTGCATACGATCGTCCAGCGCCTCCACGTGACGGCCAAGCGAGCGGAGTTCTTCCGTCACACCGTCCAGCGCGGCCCTGTCCGGCGCACCTTCCTGGCGCATCTTCATCCACTCTTCCAGAACTCGGCCCAGCCTCCGCGTGACCGGGATCGACACGAGGAACAGCCCGACGACGGTCACCGTCGCAAACACGAAGATCAACACGGCGATCATTTCCGACATGACTTCCCTCCCGTTCCCCGATGATTCCCGGTCCCGCCGTCAGCTACCCGTTACCTCCGCGGCCTGTTTCACCGACGCGAACGGCTCGATGACCGCGAAGTCCTGAGCCAGATCGGCGATCGCTTCACCTCGCTGATCAATCCGATCACGGTCGAGGTTGCCGAGGAAGCGTCCCGCCTCGGCAATGTAGTCGATTCTTGTCGGCTCGATACGCATCAACCGGCAGCACGTCGCGTCCACGGCGACGGGGTCCGCCCCGAAGATCAGCGCGCCGACGGGCCGCGCCTCGCCCTGGATCGGGCCGTTGCCTTCCATTCCGACGATGCCGTCGACGATCGCGAACCGCCGCAGGGAGGTCAGCGTGGCGTTGATGTCCAGGATGCTCTCGTTGATGCCCGCCCAGTGGAGGACGTTCTTGGGCCAGCCGTAGAGGGATCCCGGCACGATGCCGAACATGTTCTTCATCGACAGGGTCACGCCGGCCCAGTGGTGCGTCTTCAATTTCGGCAACGAAATGAGCAGATCGGCGCCGAGTACGGTATCCGGCAGGTAGAGCGAACCGAGGGGGGTGAAGCGGCCCCGAAGTGGCGTACGGTGAACCGTATCGTGGTTCAGATCGACGAAGCTGGTCCGCGTGTCCCGCAGCGCGGGTCCAATGCCTGTATCGCGCAGCAGGTACTCGGTATCACGCCTGTGCCCTGCCCCTTCCGCCACGACGATCGAGCCGGCGCCAAGCATCCGGAGCGCCTCGATCGTGCCATGCAGGACGGCGGGGTTCGTGTTGATCACGCCGCCGGGATCGAACTCCACGAAGTTCGGCTTCAGGACGACGTTCAGGCCACGAACGTCGAGCTCCATGAGTTCGATGCCGCGCCGGATCACGTCACCGAGTTCTCCGTCATAGCTGCCCGACAGCACGGAAACCGCCGAGCGTTCCGGCCGGACGGCCGCGGAAACATGCCATTTCGGCCCCTCAGGCTCGTCCCGGCAACCCGGCAGCATCGACGCCGCGGTGGCGCCCGCAAGGGTCCGGACGAAGGTGCGGCGATCAGGCATGGTTCGAAATCGGACGGAAGGGATTCGGATGTTCGCGCAGGGCGATGAGCGACAGGGCAATCGACCTGGTCGTCGTTTCGAACGGCTCGCCCTGCCAGAGCTCTTCGAGGCGATGCCGATACGGCGCCGCGTCGAGTCCGAATACGTCGAGGCACAGGGCACCGAGCGACAGTGACAGCGAAGACTCGTGTTCGGCCAGCATGCGCCGGAGCGCATCCAGGCTTTCCGCAACCCGTGGATCTTCGCGGCGTCCGATGAGGGCCAACAGCGCCAGGGCGGTCGTATCCGGATAGGGCCACAGGTCCTCGCCAAGAACCCAGCTGTTGCCGTAGTTCCAACCACCACCCTCGCATACGCGATCCAGCAGCAGCCGTTCTCCTTCCCGGTGCCGAAACCGAACCGTTCCCGGGATGAGCCGTTGGTCTACGCGACCCAGTGCCAGCATCGCCATGGAAGTGGGCTCGCACCAGCTGAACGCGCCGTCGGTCCATGGCCAGGCCCGGAGGCTGATGTCGAGGCGGACAGGTACCCGATCCGGCCATAGCCGATAGAACAGGCGCGTCAGAAGCGGAGAGCTTCCGCCTCGCTGGCGCAGCAGCCAACGAGCGCTCCGGGTGACAGCATCGCGCGCACGCGAAACGTCCGACAGGGTGAGAAGCGCGACCGACGTCATCCACGATGGTTCCGGCGCTTCCGTCGAGTGCGGCCATGCACCGGACGGCAGCTGGTGCCCGAGCAGCCAGTTGATCGCCGCAGCAGCCGCGTCCGTGTCGCCTTCCGCACCGAGCGCGAGACCGGCCCAGGCCGTGCTCTCCGTCGTGCTGGACCGGTCGGCATATGGACCGAACCCGCCATCGGCGTTGCGCCGAGAGCGCAGGTCGAGCGTCAGTCTGTCGCTCGTGGCAGGCATACGCGGCTCATCCCAGTTCCGCAACAGGCTTCCTAGTAGGCAGCGAGTCCCGTGACCGTCTGACCGAGGATGAGCCCGTGGATGTCGTGGGTTCCCTCGTAGGTGTACACGGACTCCAGGTTCGCCATGTGCCTCATCGACTGATACTCGATGAGGATTCCGTTCGCCCCGAGCAGACGGCGCGCCTCACGGGCGCACTCGCACGCCATGTCCACGTTATTGCGCTTCGCCAGCGACACCTGAAACGGCGTCATCGTGCCCGCGTCCTTCATCCGGCCGAGGCGAAGCACGAGCAGCTGAGCCTTCGTAATCTCAGTCAGCATGTTTGCCAGTCGCACTTGCTGGATCTGGGTCGCGCCGATCGGCTTGCCGTCGAACTGGATCCGGGTCTTCGAGTAATCCCTGGCCTCGCAAAAGCACGCCATCGCGGCGCCGATCGTACCCCAGGCGATTCCATACCGCGCCTGGGTCAGGCATTTCAGCGGACTCTTCAGACCACCGCTTCCCGGCAACAGGTTGGCATCCGGAATGCGGACGTCCTGGAGGACCAACTCGCTGGTGTCCGAAGCGAGCAGCGACAACTTGCCTTTCTGGTCACGAGCCGAGAATCCGTCCCGATCAGTCTCGACGATGAACCCGCGAATCGAGCTGATATCGTCGATGTCGCCCGTCTTCGCCCATACGATGGCCACGTCGGCCGCGGAACCGTTCGTGATCCACATCTTGGCGCCGTTCAGCACCCACTCGTCCCCGTCCTTCACGGCCCGCGTGAGCATCCCGCCGGGATTCGATCCGAAGTCCGGTTCCGTGAGCGCGAAGCAGCCGATCGCCTCGCCGCTGGCCAGCTTCGGGAGCCATTCCGTTCGATGCTCGTCCGACCCGAAAGCGAAGATCGGGTACATGACGAGCGCGCCCTGAACGGACACGAACGAACGCAAGCCGGAGTCGCCGCGCTCCAGTTCCTGCATGATGAGGCCGTAGGCGACGTTGTTGAGGCCCGCACAGCCGAACTCCTCGGGCAGGTTGGCTCCAAAGAACCCGAGTTCGCCCATCTGCGGGATCAGTGAACGCGGAAATGTGCGGCCGATGTACGCCTCGTTGATGATCGGCATGACCTCGGCGTCCACCCAGTCACGCACCATGTCACGAACCGCCCGTTCCTCTTCGCTCAGCAGCTCGTCCATCGCGTAAAAATCCACACCCTCGAAGCTCATTTATCTTCTCCATTCTGTCTGACGTCGAAGCTGTCCGTCGATTCGCCGCGTGCTCTGCGCACGCCCTTCGTCACCTCCCGGCCTATCCGGAGGCCGAGATAGTATGCCGCCGCCAGCGGCATCGCCCACGCGGCCGTGGGCAGGACTCCGCGAGTGTCCCCGACGAGGATCCATATGGCGAAAGGTACGGTGATGGCCAGGGCGATTGCATGAGGAAGCCAGCGCATGGGTCAGTCCAGGTTGGCCGCGATTGCGGCGGCGAATTCGTCCGTGCCGGCCGTACCGCCCAGGTCGGGCGTCACAGCCTGCGCCTCGATGATCGTGCGTCGAAGGGAGTTCCAGATTCGGCGTCCCGTCTCGGCGTGGCCCAGATGGTCGAGCATCAGACATGCGGCCAGCAGGAGCCCGCACGGATTCGCGATGTTCTGGCCGGCAATATCGGGCGCCGAACCATGCACCGCCTCGAAGATTGCGGCGTTCTCGCCGATGTTGGCACCCGGCGCGAACCCGAGACCACCGACCAGGCCCGCCGCCTGATCGGACAGGATGTCGCCGAACATGTTCTCGGTCACAATCACATCGAACTGGTAGGGGTCGAGAACCAGCGACATCGCGGTGGCATCGACGATTCGTTCCTCGAATTCGATC
>CBDUXS010000078.1:0-5951 GCA_965371255.1 uncultured bacterium | reverse complement strand
TTGTTTACGGTCGCCATCACGGTGTACATCGGAGTTCGACTAGAACTCCCACCCCGACTTCTCGGAGTAAACGTGGCGGTCGTCATCGTGGCCGACATTCTATTCGCCAATCTGGTGGCGAATCGTCAACTGTCCCGGTTCGTGCTGGAACCGGTCGAAGAGATGGTGCACGGATCGGAGCGGATCGCCTCCGGAGCAGAAGGACACCGGCTGATCGGTTCGCACACGGCCGAACTGGACCGCCTCGCGACGGCCGTCAACACGATGGCGGAATCGCTGATTCAGAATCAGGTGGAGCTGGCTCGCAATGTGGAGTCGCTGGACGCGACGAACCAGGCTCTGTCCGAAGCGCGCATGCGTCTGGTGCGAGCCGAGAAACTAGCGTCGATCGGTCGGTTGGCTGCCGGTGTGGCTCATGAGGTGGGCAACCCTTTGGGGGCAATCCTCGGCTATGCGGCGATTGGGCGAAAGGAAAGCGAACAGGAATCCGAATGGCTCCAGGGGATCGTTTACGAGGCCCATAGAATCGATCGGATCGTGCGCGGGCTACTTGAATATGCCCGACCCAGGGCGGCATCGACGAGCAAGGTAGACATCAACGAGGTCGTGACGAGGACGGTTCAGATGTTGACGCTGCAAGGTCGGTTCAAGACAGCGGACGTCGAGACCGATCTGGCCGACGGCCTCGCGCCCGTGAAGGCGGATGCCCATCAGCTGGAGCAGGTACTCGTAAACCTGCTGTTGAACGCCTCTGATGCCATCGAGGAGACCGGCCGGCGCGGTACGATTCGAATCAATACGCGGGAAACCACGGCCGGCCAGCCTCAGACCGGCGCCCAGTTTCATCGGGCGAACGACCCTCGCGGTACGGACTACACGCACTTGCGACGGTTTGAAGGCGCCCAGGATCCGGGTCCGCAGCGATCCCTGCAACCCGGAGATGCCGTTGTGGAGCTCGTCGTGTCCGATGACGGAACCGGCCTGTCGGAGGAAGCGACTGCCAGACTGTTCGAGCCTTTCTTTACGACGAAAGAGCCGGGACGAGGAACAGGCCTGGGCCTTGCAGTATCTGCCCGATTGATAGAAGGCATGGGCGGGACGATCGAAGCCGAGTCAGGAGTCACGACTGGAGCCTCATTCCGCCTGCTGCTCCCGTCCGGTACGTAGCTGGAGCCCGCATCTGCATGAAAATACTGGTGATCGAGGATGACGCCGGCCTCCGGCGCACGGTCTCGCTGCTGCTCGAAGGCGAGGGATATGACCTCGCAACGGCGGCCGATGGAGCAGCGGGTCTGGCCAAGGCGGAAGAGTGGAATCCCGACGTAATCCTTGCAGATGTCCGGATGCCAGGCGTAGATGGCCTCGAATTCGTTGAGAGATACGCGGGCAACGGGGGCTCAGCCGATGTGGTCATCATGACGGCCTATGGCTCACCGGAGACTGCGATTGAGGCGATCCGCAAGGGAGCATTCGACTACATCGACAAGCCGTTCGCTCCGGACGCCCTGCTATTGCGAGTCCGGATTGCCGAGGAAAACCGCAAAAAGACCCGTGAGATCAAGCGCCTCCGTAAAGAAGTACGCGTCGAAAAACGGCACGGTGAGATTATCGCGTCGAGCGCAGGTATGCGTGATGCCATAGGCCTGGCGGAGCGCGTCGCGCCTCATCCGACAACGGTTCTGATAACGGGTGAGAGCGGAACCGGCAAAGAGCTGATCGCCCGACTGATTCACGAGTCGTCGGGCCGGCCGGGGTCGTTCGTACCTATCAATTGCGGCGCGATTCCCGAGAACCTGCTGGAATCGGAACTCTTCGGTCATGTCAAGGGATCGTTCACCGGAGCGACCGGTGACCGACTTGGACTGTTCGAGGAGGCGGACCGGGGAACGTTATTCCTGGACGAGGTGGGTGAATTACCGCCCCAATTGCAGGTCAAACTACTCAGGGCCCTGCAGGAGGGAGAAATCCGGCGTGTCGGAGAGTCACAGCCGCGAAAAGTAGACGTGCGGACGGTCGCTGCCACCGCGCGGGACCTGGAAGCCGAAACACAATCGGGCGGCTTTCGAGCGGACCTTTATTACCGCATCAACGTTCTGCGCGTACATTTGCCTCCTCTCCGCCACCGATCCGATGAGGTACCCTTGCTGGCACGGCACTTTCTCGACACTTATTCGGACCGGCTGGGTGTCTCCGTGTCGGCGTTCGAACCGGCGGCAATGAAGCTGCTCAAGGCGTATGCCTGGCCGGGCAACGTGCGGGAATTGCAGAATGTTGTGGAGCGGGCGGCCGTGCTGACCGATGGCGAAAAGATCTCCATCGCAGACTTGCCTGCGGCGATTCGCGAGCCTGGCGGAGTCACGTCGTCGGCGTCCGAATCAATGTCCAGCGATGAGCTGTCCGTGAAGAAGAGGTCGGCCCAACTCGAAAAACACTTGATATCGCGCGCTCTGACGGTCACGGAGGGAAATAGAACGCGTGCTGCGGAGCTGCTGGAGTTGAGTTATCGGGCACTGCTGTACAAGATTCGCGATTACGGGCTGGATGAATGATGTTGCCTGGACTACGAGGCACACCTGCGCCTAACTAAAGCTATATGAGGCAACCGATGAAGCATGCATGGTTCGTAGGTCTCCTGCTCTTGAGCGTTCCAACCGTGGTCCTCGCCCAGCAAGTAGATCCAGGGCCCTCGCAGGACACACGGCGGGAGCTGGAGATGAGGCGGGATTCGTTGAATTCGCTTCTCCAGGAGATGAATGTGAATGATGACCGAGCTCCCGACATCGAGAGGCGCGTAGCCAATCTGGAGCAGCGGTTGCGATTCGGCGATTTTCGACCGGGAGACGTCGTGGGTCTTTCCGTGCGCGGCCAGGAATCCTGGACGGGCAACTTCCCGGTTCAGCCAGACCAGACGATCGTGCTCGACGGTCTGCCTCCAATTCCACTCGCCGGCGTATTGCACTCCGAGGCGCACGAAGTAATTCGCGGCGCTCTGGCCACCGTGCTTCGGAATCCGGTCGTGGAGCTGGCTTCGCAGATGCGAATCTCGGTTACCGGAGAGGTGGGGCAGCCGGGCTTTTACGATGTCTCCGGAACCCTACTGTTGTCCGATGTGATCATGCTGGCTGGCGGTCCGACACAGCGGGCGAAACTCGAAGACGTAGAGATCCGCCGCCTGGGCCGGACGATCATGAGCGGCAACGAATTGACCGCGCGTGGAGCGACCCTGGATGATCTGGGGGTCCAGGGCGGTGACGTGATCAACATACCGGAGGAGGGGGACACGCTCCGAACGGTCCGAACGTTCAGCGTCATCGTCGGCGCCATTTTCAGCATCATTGCGCTGGTTACGCTGTTCGGCAACTGACCGGGGCCCACTCCGTACGTGTAGGGATCACGCCATAGGGCCTTCGTCAATCAGGGGCTCATGACTGACTTAAATACTGTTGCAACAGCTACATACAGCCATTTCTCCCGTGTGGCACGAGGGATGCTTCCAGCAATGCAGAAGTCCCAACAATCCTTGCTGCGAGGCACAATGCCGCATGACACGACCATAGACTCTGAGCGTGGGGGATCCACGGCGGCAGACAAGCGCCGCCAGGATCGCCGGCGCCGGTCACCAAGATACGAGCGCCTGTCCGATGACGGCGACCGGCCCGGTGGTGAGGTGCGGTCCACGATTCGACGCGTGGGTCGCGCTGAAGCATTTCTGTTTCGCGTGGTCAACAACGTCGTAGCGGTCGTCGCTCTCCTGCTCCTCTCCCCGCTCATACTGATCATCGCGATCCTGATCCGCATCGACAGCCCGGGCTCGGTGTTCTACCGCCAGGTGCGTGTCGGCCTCGATCGTCGAGATCTGGGTGACGAGGCGGCAACTATCGGTCGCCGGATGAGCGACATCGGCGGGCAGCCGTTCGTTATCTTCAAGTTCCGCACGATGCGGGTAGATGCCGAGGAAGCCAGCGGTCCGGTATGGGCATCTGACGACGACCCGCGAGTGACGAGAATCGGTCGCCTTCTGCGAAGCACGCGACTCGACGAAGTTCCGCAATTCTGGAACGTGCTCCGCGGTGAGATGGCGATCGTTGGTCCACGTCCCGAGCGTCCCACCTTCGTTCAGCAGCTGCGTAGCGAGATCGCGGGTTATCCGTTGCGGCAGCAGGTTCCGCCTGGCATTACCGGGTGGGCTCAGGTGAACCGGCCGGCCGATCAGACGCTCGATGATGTCCGAACGAAGGTTGACTTCGATCTGGAATACGTGAAGCGCCGCTCGGTATGGTTCGACCTGTGGATCATGCTCAAGACGCTTCCCGTGATGTTTGAACGAGATAACTCCGAGTCGTCCGAATGATGCGATCGGCGTTGTTGCCTCGCTTCCAGCCCCTGGAGCCGATAGATGGATAGACCGGTGATCGAAGACATGTTCAGGGGTGTAACCAACGTGCTGCTGGTCAGTGCGCACGATTGGTTCGCTTCCGCACTCCAGGCTGTGCTCGAACCCGAGGGGTTCGTATTTGCACGTGCCCGCTCTGCTCGCCGCGCCCTCCGCACGGTAGAGCACATCGAGCCCGAGGTCGTGATCATTGGTGAAAAACTCCCGGATCTCGATGCTGCCGGACTTGCGCGCGCCCTGCTTGCCGGCGGACTGAAGGAGAGCATCCCGATCCTCGTCTATTCGCCCAATTTCTGGCACGAGCGCGAGCAAGCCGCTGCCATGGCGGCAGGCGCCTGGGATATTATCAAGGAGCCGGTTCGCCCATCGCTCATCGTTGCGAAGCTCAGGCGGTTGCTCGAAATCAAGCGGCTCATTGAACTCGCCGAGGAGAGTTCATTGACGGACGGCCCGACGGGACTGCTGAACCTCACGGGACTCATGCGCTCGATGCGCCTGCTGGAGGCGACGGCACAACGCAATACCGCTCCTCTCAGCTGCGTCGTCATCGGGCCGAGCGATCCCGGAACCGGCCCGGACCTGGACCGGCAGAAGCAGGTGGCGGCGGACCTTTGTCACCGACACGTGCGAGAGTCGGACCTTTGTGGTTGGGTGGCCGAGGCGGACTTCGGAGTCGTTGCCTACAATACGACCGCTGCCGGCGTCACAACGCTCGTGCGGCGGCTCAACGAGGCGCTGTCCATAGGGCCTGAAGGCGAGCGACTGCATCCGTTGAGTGCGGGCGTCGTCGAGTTTACGGCACCCGACGACGGATCGTCCCGCTCGGGCTCTCGCGCCGACCACGCCCCGCGAATAGCCAGTCTGTCACGACTGGCGGCAGCGCAAAGCGCATTGCGCGACGCACGCCATGGCGGTGGTGGAATCCGGATCGCCGAAGTCGGCTGACGACAGCCGATTGAATTCTCAGGTACGCCGCGTTTTCCGCCTGGTGCGCCGAGTGCCCGAGCGCCTGCTGCATCCGATTCGCAGGGCGCGCATCCGCCGGCATCTGTCAGGCATTCCCGAGTCGCCGACGATTCTGGTGATTTGCCTCGGCAACATTTGCCGCAGTCCTTACGCGGAGCTTGTGTTGCGAGCCGAATTCCGCAAACGCGGGCGGGAGGACATCCGAATCGAGTCCGCCGGATTCATCCTTGCCGATCGGCCAAGTCCTCCGGAAGCCCGGCGCGCGGCAGCGCGACACGGGCACGATCTGACGTACCACCGCTCTCGGGTCCTCCGACCCGGACTCATAGACAACGCCGATGTGATTTTCGTCATGTCGCGCCAACAGCAACTCGACGTGGAGCGCGAGTACGGCCGGACCAAGGGCGTGATGATTCTTGGCGATGCGGATCCTGGCCGTCCCGCTACCCGAACGATCAGGGATCCCATCGAGCGGTCCATAGCAGTGTTCGAAAGTGTATTCAAGCGGCTTGAACAGTGCTGCGAGGCAGTCGTCGATGCACTTTCAGCGGAAGCTCACCGCGCCAACGGATCCGGCGACGAGTCCGGCAAG
>CBDUXS010000077.1:0-6035 GCA_965371255.1 uncultured bacterium | reverse complement strand
GTGATCTCGGAACCCGAGATGCGGCAGCGTGAGAGAGACAACCTGGTTGCGGCTCTCTCGCTCACGGGCGGAAAGATCTATGGCCCCGGCGGTGCCGCGGAACTGCTCGAGATCAAGCCCACTACACTCGCCTATCGAGTAAAGAAACTGGGTCTCAGCTAGCAGCAGGCGCGTCGTTCAGAAATCGATTGTAGAGCCAGGCCAGCAACGCGCCGCCGATGGCACCGTCGACCAGGCCATAGAGTGTAACCACCAGCACGGACACGAAGCCGGCCGGTCCGCCGTAGCCCGGATAGATCGACGCGCCGAAGTCCAGAAAGTGAGCGCCGTAGCCGCCTCCCCACAGATTCAACAGCCCGACGAGCAGGAACATCCCGCCCCAGAGCAGTCCACTCGCGAGCGCTAGAGAGCGCATGCATAGTCTCATCGGAACCTCCCAAAGTTGAACAGCGTGCACAGTTAAACTATAGTGGTGGACCTAATTGTGGACTGACTGCTCCACAAGTCTCTTCTTTTGGCGTCCGTGAACCCTGATCACGGCGATCCGGGCTCGCGGTACTGATGGCATAGATCGGTCGTGTCCTTTCATGCTGGCGGCGACTCACGCCGTAAACCGCATGACTCTCAGTCCTCGCTCCGTGGAGGAACCTCCGATGAAACGCTGGTCAGGGTTGTTGGCTGTCTTGTTTCTGCTCACAGCAGGGCAAGTAGCCCAAGCGCAGCAGCGCACCATCACCGGGACAATCGTGGATGACCTCAGCAGCGCGGCGATCGGCGGCGTTGCGGTCTCCGTGCTTGGTACCGACATCATCGTCGTAGGGACATCAGCCGGGACATTCATCGTTGCTGAAGTTCCAGCTGGTCCGGTCACGCTTCTGTTCGAGCGGATCGGGTACATCAACCGTGAAGTCGAGGTGGCGGCCGACGAGAGCACGATAGAGGTGCAGCTCGGGAGGGACGTGCTTCGACTCCAGGAACTCGTCGTGACAGGGCGCGCCACGTCACAGGCAAGGCGGAATCTGGCCAATGCCGTATCCACCGTGAGCGCCGACGAACTGGCGCGACTGCCTTCTGCCAGCATCGAGAAGTCGCTGCAGGGCAAGGTCACGGGCGCTGTAATCACCTCGAATTCCGGGTCGCCGGGCGGCGGTATCCAGATCAACCTGCGGGGAGTCTCCACGATCAACGCCGCTTCCGAGCCGCTTTACGTACTGGATGGCGTCATCCTGAGTAACGTGGCGATACCAAACGGCCAGGAATTCGTCACTCGCTCCGGCATCGGCTCCAATCCCGACCCGGGGCAGCAGGATCCGGTCAATAGAATTGCCGACATCAACCCGGATGAGATCGAGAGCATCGAAATCCTCAAGGGAGCCTCGGCATCAGCGATCTACGGGTCCAAGGCCAGCAACGGCGTGGTCATCATCACCACGAAGAGGGGGACGGTAGCTGGCGGACCACGCCTCCGAATCAAGCAGCGGTTCGGCATGTTCGACAGCAGCAATACGATCGGCTCGCGTGTGTTCAGTCTTCAGGAAGCTATCAACGCGTTTGATGCAGATGATACGGGTCTCGTTCGAGGTCTGTTTACCGAGGGGCAGGTATTCGACAACGAACAAGCGCTGGCCGGCCGGAATGCCCTGTCGACCGAAACGATGGTCAGCCTGACGGGCGGGGACGAGACCACATCGTATTTCGTGTCAGGAACGATCAAGAACGACGAAGGGATCATCCAGAACACGGGGTTCGAAAAGCAATCCGTCCGCATCAACGTTCGGCACACCTTCAGTGACCGGGTCCGCGGCGGCGTGAATACCAACGTGATTCACACGACCGCGGCTCGCGGACTGACAAACAACGACAATTCGCTGACCAGTTTCTACATGGCCCTCGGATTCACGCCCAGCTTCCTGGACCTCAGACCGGACGCTGACGGCAACTTCCCGTTCAACCCGTTTACCGGCAACGGTAGCAATCCGCTCCAGACAGCTGCCTTGATGAAGAACCAGGAGGACGTGTGGCGGTTCATCACGTCAGGCAACATCGAAGCCGATCTGCTGCGCAGGGGTTCCAACAAACTCACCTTCGTGGCGAACGGCGGTTTGGATTTTTTCCAGCAGGAAAACGTGGTCTTCTTTCCGCCGGCCCTGCATTTCGAGGCCACGGACCCCGAGCCCGGCAAGTCGATTCTGAGTAATGGTGACAACCTGAATCTCAATATCGGGGGAAGCCTGGTTCTCAGCCACGAGCCGGAATCGGGAGCCTTCCGGTCAACCACTTCGGTCGGTATCCAGTTCGAGAAGCGCGATCTCAACACTTCGGGCATTTTTGCCTCGAACCTCGTGGCCGGCCAGGCGAACGTGGACGCGGGCACCAGCATCTCGGTCGCCCAACGCCGCGAAAAGGTGGAAGAATTCGGCATGTTCATCCAGGAGGAACTGCTGATGGCGGACGAGCGCCTTCTGCTGACCGCAGCGGTGCGGGCCGACCAGAGCAGCTCGAACGGCGATACCGAGAAGCTGTTCTACTACCCGAAGGGCTCGGCATCTTATCGGTTCCCGATGGATGAGGGGTTCTTTGATGAGATCAAGATCCGCGCGGCCATCGGACAGACCGGCAACCAGCCGCTGTTCGGTCAGAAGTTCACGCCGCTCACCGCAACGGGCAACATCGAAGGACAGCCCGGCGTGACCGTTCAGGGGACGGTGGGAAATCCCGATATCCAGCCTGAGAGGACTACGGAAATCGAAGCTGGTTTCGACGCGGTATTGGCCGGCGGACGGGCCAACTTCGAGTTCACGTACTACCGGCAAAACATCACTGACCTGATCCTGCAAAGGAAGACGGCACCGTCCACGGGATTCGACACCGAATTCTTCAACGGCGGAGAACTCCGTAATCAAGGAGTCGAACTTACGTTGTCGGCCACCCCGATCCGGAGCTCGGCGTTCAGCTGGTTCACGCGCACCAGCTTCTTCAAGAACTGGGCGGAGATCACCGACTTGCCGGTGCCGGCGTTCGAATTCGGCGTGTTCGGCTCCGATCTCGGAACGTTCAAGATCGAAGAGGGGGAGTCGCCGACGCAGATTGTCGGAAACAATGGGATCGGATCTGATGGACTTCCGATCATCGAGAAGATGGGCGACGCAACGCCCGACTTCACCATGTCCTTCCTCAACGAGTTCACTTTCAAGCGGTTCAACATTTACTCGCTGTTCGAGTGGCGGCAGGGCTTCGAAGTCGTGAATCTCCAGGACTTGATCTGGGATCTTGGCGGCGTAAGCCCCGATTTCGTCCCGCCGCAGGGCCTTGGCTCTCCGCGGGCGGTGCCTGATTGTGACCCCGATTGCTCCGGGGAAGAGCGGCTCAACAGCCTCGGCACTTTCACGCAGGCGTTCGTCCAGAGTGCCTCGTTCCTGAAGCTGCGTGAGCTGTCAATTTCCTACGAGATCCCGGCAGCGTTCGTATCCGGCATCTGGAGCAGTTTCCAGAGTGCGCGGATCACTCTGAGCGGCCGTAACCTGATCACGATCACGCCGTACCACGGTCTGGATCCCGAGGTGAGCAACTTCGGAAACAAAGCAATCAACAGGAGCGTCGATGTGGCTTCATTCCCACCAAGCCGCAGCTTCTGGCTCTCCATCGACGTGGGGATATAGCCATGAAAAACAACAGAATGGGACTGGCAGCATTGGTTCTCTGCTCGCTCCTGACGGGACTGGGAGCGTGTAACACGCTCACGGCTCCCGACACGAATAATCCGAGCCTCGTCGATTTCGAGGAAGCGCCGAACCGAACCGGTATTCTGAACGCGGCTACCGGAATGCTGATCGGCGCGCGCGTCGATTACGGCCGGACGAACGGCCTCATATCCGTGCTCGGAATCATCGGGCGGGAATCGTATAACTTCGATGGAGCGGACCCGCGCTTCGTCACTCAGCTTCTCGTAGGACCTCTCACGCCGAACGCCCCGGCATTCGGCGGCAACCTGTGGGAGAACCCGTACCGCAACATCCGTAACGGTAACGTGCTTCTAAGCGGCGTGTCCGCGATCGACGAGGCGCAGGTCAGCACGGAGGAGAAAGAAGCCATTCGCGGTTTCGCGAAGACCATTCAGGCGCTCGACTTTCTCGAGATCGTCAACACGCGGGACCTCAACTGCCGCTGTGCCTTCGACGTAGACCGGCCGTTCGCGGATGGTCCGGCGCCCGAGGTCGATCGAAGGGCGATGTTCGACGGAATCTCGGCGCTGCTCGACGAGGCGAGGACGCACCTCCTGGCGGGCGGAGGATCGTTTCCGTTCCCGCTGTCGAGCGGCTTTGCGGGTTTCGATACGCCTTCGACGTTCCTGACGTTCAACCGCGCCGTGAAGGCCCGCGTCGATGTGTATATGGCGACCATGTTCGGCGACCAGATCAAGTTCTCGGATGCCCTTCAAGCTCTCAGTGAGTCATTTCTCGCCGAGGGCGGGGATCTGGATCTGGGCACGTATCACGTGTACAGCACGGGTTCGGGCGACATCGTGAACGAATTGTTCGATCCCGGCAGCACGCGAAACCTGGTGGCTCACCCGTCGATTGAGACCGACGCGCAATTGAAGGGCAATAGTGAGCCCGACGATCGATTCACGAACAAGACGGAACGAATCGACTCGCAGACCCTGCTCGGACTGACGACCGATCTGGGCTTCACGCTCTACTCGAGCAACATTGCGCCGATTCCGATCATTCGGAACGAGGAGTTGATTCTGCTGCGCGCCGAAGCCAACATCGGCCTCGGAAGTGTCCTGACCGCGGCCGCTGACATCAACTTGATTCGAACGACTTCGGGAGGCCTCGACGCCCGGGGCGATCTCGACGCGCTAAACATTCTCGACGAACTGCTGTATAACAGGCGTTATTCTCTGCTGTGGGAGGGAGGTCACCGCTGGATCGACGCCCGACGGTATGGCAGGCTGGGCGATCTGCCGCTCGATCAGCCTACACACATCGTACACCCGGCATTCCCGGTTCCGATCGACGAAACGAACGCTCGGGAATAGTCGGAAAGCTCAGCTGGCTGTGCTTGGCGGCGACCCTGTCGCTTGCCTGCGCCTCCGCCCCGGTGACCTCCGACGAGGGGGTCACCGGGGAACCGCTGGTCGAGGCCCGGCGGCTACCCGTCGATGTTCGGAACCAGAGCTGGCTCGACGTCAATGTGTTCGGGGTATTGGGCTCACATGAGATCCGTCTCGGCGTCGTGACGGCGCTTTCCTCCGCAACGCTGGAACTCCCTCCTTTCCTCGCCACACCCACCATGGAACTGCGGTTCCGGTTGGATCCGATAGGGTCCGACGAGGAATTCGTATCGGAACCCGTACACATAGCCCTCGCTGAACGTTTCGAGGTCTGGATCGCACCCAGACTCGCGCAATCCTCGGTCTCGGTGTGGTAGGTTTCGGTAGACGGCCCTGGGCTTGCTTCGAGTCCCGTTCACAGACATTCTCGGACCTCAATCACCCCAATTTGGAGGACCGCATGCGCAGCTTTCTTTTCCGAGCTGTATTGTTCCTCGCCGCAGGCTTTCTGGCCTCTCCAGCGACGTTAAGCGCCCAGGATGAGTCATCCGTTCAGGGCGCCTGGATAGTTACTAGCGTGGAATCTGCGGACGGGACCGTGGACTCTTCGGTGCAGCCCGCCCTTTATCTGTTTACGGGCACGCATTACAGCACGATGATCGCTCTCGGCGACGAACCTCGCGCCCGGTTCGCGGGAGACGAGGCAACCGACGCGGAGCGGGTCGAGGCCTATGGTTCCTTTATTGCCAACTCTGGCCGGTACGATATCAGTGGTGACGAGCTCACCACGAGGGCCTACGTAGCCAAGAATCCGAACTACATGGGGGATTGGCCCGACAACGCCACCACCTTCACGTTTGAGGTCAACGAAGATCAATTGCGTTTGACGCATGAGAGCGGATTCAAGGTCACGCTCCGTCGCGTGGAAGGGATGTCTTTGCCCGAAGACGAGTAGTTCGCATTGCCGCTACTCGACCGG
>CBDUXS010000076.1:0-6105 GCA_965371255.1 uncultured bacterium | reverse complement strand
GTGCTCATCGAATCGGACAACGTTTTTGGTGACGCTGAGGCCGCCGACAACTGGATTTACCGCAGAGCGAACTCCCTCCGGTTCCGGACCCGCTCGTGGGTCATCGAACGAGAGTTGCTGATCACCGCCGGCGGGCCGGCGGACTCGGCCCTGCTGGCCGAAACAGAACGCAACCTCCGGGCGCTCAGAATATTCCGTCACGTCACGGTGGACACGGTACGCGTGGACGGGCGCCTCGTAGCCCGGATTCGCACGAAAGATTCCTGGAGCACAGAGCCGATCATCACCGGTCGAATCGCCAGTGACGGGACATTGACCGGCATATTCGGCATCACGGAAAGGAATTTCCTGGGCACCGGGAATCGAATCAGCGGGGCCTACCGCAAAGAGGTGGATCGGGACGGTGCGGAGTTGGGAATGAGCTGGCGACGATTACTGGCCTCCCAGGTGGATATTTCCGGAGATGCACTTCTACTCTCCGACGGCAACTCCGGTGCGTGGCTCGTGAACGATCCATGGCGCTCGATCGAAGATCGCACGCAGGTGTCGGTCGGCGGACGCGTCGCAGACCGCCGCCGGCTTCGTTTCCGGACGTTTTCGCCGACCAGGCAGGATACGACACAGTTTCGGCAACATTTATTTCGACAGAACCTGCAGATCGGGCGGGCGATCGTGGCCACGCCGCGCAGAGCCATTCGCGTCGGCGTGCTCGCGACGTATCGAAACGAGAGGTTTCTCCTCGCGGCCGATTCAACCCTGCCGGTGCCGGACTCCGTGTTCTTCGATCTGGGTGTGTTTGCCCAGTTTCGGCAGCCGAAATTCCGCGTCGTCACCTATCTGAATGGGTTGAACCAGCAGGACGTGGACCTCTCGACGAGTATCGTGCTTGCGGCTCGCATCGCGCCGTCTGCGTTCGGTTACCGACGGACGGGGATAGGACCTGCCATCCGGGCAAGTGGCGGCCTGGTGGCGGGGCAGGTCATGCTGCGGGCCGACATCGTAGCGAATGGCCTGTTCAACTCCGCAGGGCTCGATTCGGGAAGGGTCGTGGCGGCGGTGACCGGTGCAATGCTGGCCGGGAATCGCCATGCGACTCTTCTCAGGGTCCAGGGCGGAGTTCTCGAGCGCCCGGCGCCGGGAAACGAATTCGACCTCGGCTTCTCGATTGGCCTGCGCGGATTTGAGCCTCATTCGTTCGTTGGCACGCGGGCACTCTGGGGCACGCTGGAACACCGGTGGTACGCGTTTCCACGGGTTTTCGGTCAATTCGGACTGGGCCTCGCTGGATACTTCGATTTCGGGGGCGCCTGGTATGCCGACCAGGATCCACGCTGGGGGAGCGAGTTGGGAATTGGTCTGCGCACGAGTTCCCGGCTGAGTCCGACGGCGGAATCGGGTCGAATCGATCTCGGCTATCTGATCGGATCGGGACTTACGGGGAGCCGTTTCGTGCTCAGTGCAGGCACCAGTATCCGCTTTTTCTGACCTCGCGTCGCGTGGTGCGGCGCTGCGTCCGTGCGCCTGCCGCACATCCTCCGGATCAAGGATCCGCCCAGAGCACCTCGTCCTTGAGTTCTGCCCGCAGCAAGGGGTGGACCTTCAACAGGTAGCCACCCATCGAGATGGCCGCGAGAACATTTCCCACCAGCACCGACCACCAGGCGAGTTCTTCCATCAGCCACGTGCTGAGCATGGCCACCATGAAGATGAAGAAGGTCTCGACGATGACGAACAGGATGATGATCCCGAACACGAGGTGCGGCGCCTTCTCGGCCTGAGTCACGAGAACAGATGCGACGACACCGGCCAGCAGAAAGGCCGCGAAGTGGATCAGTGTGTAACCGAGAATCGTGGTGGTCGAGAACTCCACACCCAGGGTTCCGCCGGCTCCGTTGAAGAAGGCAGAGCCGAGAGCGGCAGGCGTGAACAGAGGGCGGCCCACCACCGAATCGACGATCAGGAACCACACGGCCACGACGAGTGCCCCGATCATCCCGGCAATGATCCCCTGGCGGAGCATCTGGCTGGTCCGCATGAGGGCAAGGAGCCCCGTGACTCCGTCTTCGTCGCTGACCCAATGCAGATACCCGACGATTACCATGCCGGCGATCACATTGCCGAAGAACACGGCAGGCCACGCCGGTGCGGCCAGGATGTCCGTGCCGGTGATGATCAGCGCGGGATAGAACACCGCCGAGCAGGCGAACAGTCCATAGGCGGCGCCGATCATCAGATTCCGGGGCACGCCGAACGTCGTGAAAAACAAGGCGGCGATGATGCCGAGGAAGATGAATACTGAGAAGTGTGCCGCCGTGTAGAGGCCGATCCGAAGGGGATCCGCCTCCGGCATCGCGTTTCCGAACAACACGCCCGACAGAAAGGTCGGAGTCGCCAGGGGTTGGCCGCCAATCAGATCCATGAAGAAAAACACGACGATCAACGTGGCGCCGGCCAGCAGTCCTGCCATGGCACCTCTGCGAACTACGGCTCGGTCGGATCTCACTCTATCCTCCTGGCCCTTCGTGTTCCTCGGCCTCAGCGAGCGCGCGACGGTGGGCGCGGAAAAGACCGCCCCCGATTCCGAAAATAACCAGGAACGGCGCCGCCATCATCAGCACCAGTCCGGCCAGCATGCCCGACATCAAGGTCGGACTCGACGTTTCGATGCAGCCCGGACAACCCGGCGCCACCTGTAAGACGTAGCTCACCGCCTCCACCACGAACGCCGTGATCACGTCAGAAGTTCTCCATCAAAACGACGATCACCATGATCGCGGCCGGGACGAACGGCGCTACCGCCAGGATCTTCAGCGAACGCGATTCCCATTTCAGGTGCATGAAATACAGGGCTACCAGTAGCGCTTTCCAGACTGCGAAGCCGATCAGGAGAAATACCGTCACCCGCCGCTCGAAGCCCATGAACGCCACAGCGACTTCGATCGCCGTAAGAACGGCGAGGCCGCCAAACACCGCCATGTACCTGGGTTGCTTCTTGCCGTCAGCGCTCATGCCCGTTCCTCAGATCAGATAGACGATCGTAAACAGAATGATCCACACGAGATCTACGAAATGCCAGTACAGACCGATAACTTCGACGCCCTGGTGGTCCGCCTGCGAGTAGCTGCCGCGAAACGATTTCATCGCGACCCACAGAATGCAAAGAACGCCGATCGTCACGTGCAGCCCGTGGAAGCCGGTCATCGTGAAGAACGCGGAACCGTACAGCCCGGAACTCGGAAGGAATCCGTGATGAATGAGTTCCGTATACTCGTACACCTGTACGCCTACGAAACAGGCTCCGATGAACGCGGTCGCCAGCAACCAGACCTTGAGCATCTTCTGGTTGCCTTCTTCGATGGCCGCAAACGCCTTCACCATCGTGACGCTGGAGCAGATGAGGATGAACGTATTCCCTGCTGTGATGGGCACATTCAGCACTTCGCCCGGCACGGGCCACGGAGTGGAAGCGCCCCAGCGCAGGATGATGTAGGAACCGATCAGCCCGGTGAAGAACATCACCTCGGACGCGAGGAAGACCCACATCCCGAGCTTCTTGTCATTGACCTCGAACGTAGCCGGCTCGAATCGGCTTGCCGCGGCGTCCACAGCGTGACTGCTCATTCAGGCTCTCTCGTTCCGTGTGCGCTCAATGGTGTGCCGGTGAAACGACATCCGGCCTCTCGTTCTGCAGCAGCCAGTCTTTCTCGACGTCCGGGTGGCTGTACTCGTACGGACCGTGATAGACCGTGGGCAACACCTCCCAGTTTCCGTGCTGCGGCGGCGAGGGCAGGGTCCATTCCATCGTCGTGGCTCCCCATGGATTCTCCGGGGCAGGCTTGCCCTTGAACAGGCTCCAGAAGAACAGGACCATGAAGTACAGTCCGGAAGCGAACAGGCCAAAGGCCGCCCACGAGACCATCGTGTTCGTGTCCTGGATTCCCGCCAGGTGCTCGTACTGCCCGGGCTCATAGATGCGGCGCATCATTCCCTGCATGCCGAGCCCGTGCATCGGGAAGAATACGAGATTGAACAACACGAACGTGAGGAAGAAGTGGATCCTCCCGGCGGTCTCGTTGATCATCCGCCCAAACATCTTCGGGAACCAGTAGTAGATGGCGCCAAAGATGGCGAACAGGCTGCCGCCGAACAGCACATAGTGAATATGCGCGACGATGAAATAGGTGTCGTGGATGAAGATGTCGACAGGCGTCGAGGCCATGAATATGCCGCTGAACCCACCGACCGCGAACAGCATGACGAAGCCGACGGCGAACAGGAATGGCGTGTGGAAACGAATCGATCCACCCCACATCGTGCCCATCCAGTTGAACACCTTGATCGCTGAAGGCACGGCGATAACCAGGGTCGTGATCATGAAGCTCATTCCGAGCGCAGGGTTCATCCCCGACATGAACATGTGGTGGCCCCAGACGATGAACCCGAGACCAGCGATCGCGAGGATCGCGAACACCATGCTCTTGTAGCCGAAGATCGGCTTGCGTGACCCGTTCGCGATGATCTCGGACACGAATCCCATGCCCGGCAGGATGAGGATGTAGACCTCGGGATGGCCGAAGAACCAGAACAAATGCTGCCAGAGCAGCGGCTGACCGCCGGTCTCGGGCAGGAAAAACGTCGTGCCGATCGTCTGGTCGAACAGCAGCATGATCAGCGCCGCCGTGAGCACCGGAATGGCGAGCAGGCCGAGAATCGCGGTGATGAACAGCGTCCAGATCACCAGCGGCAGGCGCAACCAGGTCATTCCCGGCGCCCGCTGGTTGATGACCGTCGTAATGTAGTTGACGGAGCCGAGCAGGGAGCTGAACGCGAATATGGCGATGCTGATGATCCACAGGACCTGGCCCGTGGACACACCGGACGCCTCGGGCATTGCACTGAGCGGAGCGTACTGCGTCCACCCGGACGCCGAGGCGCCCCCGATCACCCAGAAGCTCGACAGCATGATCAGGCCGGATACGAGAAACAGCCAGTACGACATCATGTTGAGCCGCGGGAACGCCATGTCGTGCGTCCCGATCTGGACGGGAATCAGGTAATTCGCATACACGCCCACGAGCAGCGGCATGATGGCGAAGAACACCATGAACGTGCCGTGCATCGTAACGAGCGAGTTATAGAATTCCGGCAGGATGATCCCGTCCGGCGCCATCGTCTCGGGCAGCAGGCTACCGCCCGGCAATGTCGAACCCGGAAAGCCCAGCTGGAATCGAACCAGTACCGCCAGCAAGCCGCCGACGAGCAGAAAGAACAGACAGGTGAACAGGAACTGGATCCCGATGACCTTGTGATCGGTCGCGAAGATGTACTTCCTGATGAAGGACTGCGGGTGCTGTTCCACCCGAACTGGAATGCCCGTGGGCTCGACCGTGTTCGTCGCCATGCGCGCGGCTACCTCCGGTTAATCGGCAGCGGCGGTAAGCGCCGCGCCCGTATGTTCGTCGTACCAGCGATCGAACGAATCCGCCTCGTGAACGACGACACGGGCTCTCATGCGGTAATGGCCGAGACCACAAAGCTCCGCACACGCGATCTGAAACTCCCCGGTTTGAGTTGCCTCGAACCAGATGGGAATCGTCATGCCCGGAACGGCGTCCTGCTTCACCCGTAATTGCGGGATGAAGAAAGAGTGGATGACGTCCTCGGATTGAAGCCTGACGATGACCGGCTCACCCACGGGGAATTCGAATCGATTCCTGATCGTGAAATCGTCGTCGTTACCGAGCACCCGATCCGCGCCGGGATACGTGATGTTCCATTCGAACTGCTTCGCCGTGACCCCGATGGTGAGCGCATTTTCCGGAAACGAATCCGGACTACGAATGTCAGCCCACATCCGACCGCTCAGGATGCCCAGGAAAACCATCGTGACCGCAGGGACGGTGGTCCATACGATCTCCGCTCCCAGGTGACCGTGCGTGTACCGGGCTTTGTGCCCATCGCGAGCCCGATATCTCCACAGGAACCACAGCACACCGATTTCCACGATGAGGAAGGCGGCGCCGGTGATCCAGAAGATCAACCAGAACATGTTGTCGATGCCCACGCCCTGCGTAGAAGCGTTGAGCGGAAACGACCAATCCATGG
>CBDUXS010000075.1:0-6117 GCA_965371255.1 uncultured bacterium | reverse complement strand
CGCGTTGAACATCACATCGTGCGCGTACTCGTCCAGCTTGCGGACCTCCTCGCCGTGTACATTCTCGTGGCCGGTCATCCCGAGGATGTCTACGAGTCCCGCCTTGCTCACTTCGCGGTGAATCAACTTTGCAGCAAGCGCAATGTCGTACAGCAGACTGGTAAGGCTACCAGTCGCCCGTGGATGCTCCCGTTCCTGCTCGAGAATGAACCGACTCAGTGTGACTACGTACCTGTCCACTGCTTCCCTCCGGTGAGGTCCCCCCATCCTGTCGCCCGCAGACCTTAGGAGCAGGAGCCGGGGTCCGTCAAGACGCGCCGGCAGGATCGCGCCACGCCCCCTCGCCCCGCACGCGCCACCACCCGCGTGCGTCGATCTCCACGCACAGTGTCCCATTTCGGTCGGTCCGCCACACCCGCACCACACCCGCGGAGTCGAGCCGGGCCAGTGTCTCAGCGTGCGGGTGGCCGTATGGATTGCGCACCCCGCTCGAGATGACGGCGAGGTCAGGGCCCACGGCTCGAACGAACCGGACGGCGCTGGAGGTGCGGCTTCCGTGGTGGCCCACTTTCAACAGGTCGGCACGAAGGGAATCCACCGGCCAAGAGGCGAGCAGGGTGTATTCCTCACGCATCGTGGCATCACCCGTGTTTACGTAGCGAAAGCCTCCCGCCATGGTAAGCCGGAACGTGACGCTCGTGGCGTTGGGACTACCTGACAGCCGAGTAGAGTCTCCAGGCGGACCCAGAACGGTGATTTGCGCATCGTCCAGCTGCAGCTGGTCTCCGGGAGCCGCCGGCAGCCAACGGGTACTCGACGCATCCACCGCGGCCAGAAAACGCTCATAGGCGGCACTCGGCACGGGATCACCCGTATCCACCAGGCGCCCTATCGGCATGTTGTTCAACAGGCTCACAAGGCCCCCTAGATGATCGAGGTCGGGGTGCGACAGGATGACCACATCCACCCGTGACGCACCGTGGCGCCGCAGAAACGGGATGAGGATAGACTTTCCGGCGTCCCAGTCGCGTGTGGCCGACCCTCCGTCAAACACCATCCAGTGCCCTCTACGCGTGCGCAGCACGGCGGCGTCGCCCTGACCCACACTGAGCGTGCAAAGCATGCTATGTCCGCCGGGCAGGCCGTGAACCAGGGGCGCGACCGCGTATAGAGCCATCCCAATCAGCCCGGGCCTTACGGCTGCCCGCGGAACACCCGAGATAACCACCTGGAGCACAGCTACGATCGCCAGGACCCAGAACGCCCAGATCGCAGCATCGGGAGCTGCCACAGCGGAGTGTCCGAGCGGGATGGCGGAAAACCACCCAACGGTCAGGTGAAGCAGGCGGATTGTACCGGTCGCGACGGCGGCCGCCGGGATGGTGAATGGTCCGGGAAGAACCAGGATTGGAAACAGGCTGCCGAGGCTGACGGCGATGAGAGGGGCTCCCACGAGGTGCGCGATCAACGCGACCGGAGTGATCTGGCCGAAATGCCAAGCCGTGAAAGGAGATGTCGCGAGCAGGGCGCACGAGCTGACAATGCTCGCGTGTGTCAGGCCTCGACGAACGGTCGCGGCCCTTCCCCGGTCGGCCACCGGACCGGAGAGTCTGGTCAGCCGATTGCCGATGAGAACCCCGGAAAATCCCGCGTAGGACAACTGAAAGCCTGGATCTGAGAGGCTCAGAGGGTCGAGGATCAGCGTCGTTAGCGCGGCCAGACCCAGGAGTTCACCCGCCCTCGCCGGCCATCCGCGAGTGCCTGCCCATATGTAGCCGGCAAAAACGATCAGCGCTCGACTCGCCGCCACCGGCGCTCCGATCATCAGCACATACCCGGCGACCAGGACAAGCGCGATGATGCGGCGGCGTGGCCCCACGAACCAGCGCAGGAGCCACAACATCCCAGCCGCCAGCAGTCCGACATGCATCCCGGAGATGGCCAGCAGGTGAGCCAGGCCGGCAGACGCGAATCGGCGCCTCAACTCCGGGTCCAACTCGTCGCGCTCGGCCAGGACCAGGGCCAGCGCGGTCGGCGCCACGTCGGGCGGGAGATGAGCGACCAGACGCTCAGCCATGGCGGATTTCGACCGAGTGGCAAGAGAATGCCCAACCCCGGATTCGATACCTACGAAGAGCCCGGTGACAAGACCTTGCCGTTCCGGACGGCTCGGCCAGCGACCGGATCCGGCCAGCCTCATCCACTCTCCTTCGATCCGCACCCGCGACCCGGCCGTCGGAACCTCGGAACGGCCGGATACGCGCACCAGGAGCCCGGCTACAGCACAGGTCCGGCCATCCTCCGCCAGCAGGATGTCAACGTCCGTCAGCCGGAGGATGCGACGGGAACCCGCCCCCGCAGCGGCCCGGTTGGTCACGATTCCGGATGCCACGACCCGATCGCCGGTGAGCAGCGCTGCCGGACAGGCCTGACGTGATCTCCGGCTGGCCTCGGCACCGTTCAGTCCTCCCAGCAGGATGGCAATCAGGAGGCAGGCCGAGCCCAAAAGCCCCGGGTATCCGCGCAGGCGACCCGCAAAGACGAGCAGGGAAAACACAAGCAAACTGAGGATCAGGACTGTGGATGGAACTCCGAGGCCGACGGCCGTCCCCGCCGCGTGGGCGAGGGACAGCGTCAGGAGAGGTCCGGGACCGAGGAGAGTGCGTGGGGCGCGCCGCGGGAGCGGCGTCGTCAGATCCTGCCGGGAGCGTCGTCCGAATCGTTCGCGGCGTTCGGGCCCAACGCTTCGCGGTACCTTGCCAGCATTCGTCGGGTTCTCAGATCAGATCTCAGGCTGGCGAGAAACAGCGTCAGCATTCCAGCCAGAAATGCCCCGAACACGACGGCCGGCAGGGACACCGAGCGAAGCCGAAACAGACCCAGGTGCAAACCGACGTGCTGGCCCCCGTTCAGCCAGGCGAATCCCACGGCGACCACCACGAACAGCAGCCCCCCGAGTATCCGGCCAACGGGTCCGCTCATGACAGGCGCTCGCCTCGGAACGTGGCCCCGGTCGTCGACAGCAGCCGCACCTCGGCGTACGCGCCGATCTGATCCGGCGTGCCTGGAAACGCCACGACCTTGTTCGACTCCGTCCGCCCCAGCACGTCATCGTCACTTCGGGCTTCCCGTTCGATGAGCACTTCGCGCACCTGCCCCAACTCCGACTCCTGGATTTCCCGCTGGATTCTTCGATGCACCGAGATCAAGGTCGTCAGCCTTTCGCCCGAGATCCCGGCGTCCACGAACTCCGTCGCTGGGAGCCGGGTAGCCGGCGTGCCGTCACGCAGTGAGTAACGGTACAGGTAGGCGTCGTCGAATCGAACCCTCCGCATGAGTTCGAGCGTCTCTGCAAAATCGGTTTCCGATTCCCCCGGAAACCCAACGATCACGTCGGTGCTCAACGCGATCCCGGGGATTCGCTCGCGTACGCGCGCGACCGTATCAAGAAATCGCTCGACGGTATATCTCCGCACCATGCGCCTCAGCACCCTGTCCGATCCGGATTGAACCGGAAGGTGAAGCTGTGCACATACCGCCGCCTCGCTCGCCATCACATCAATCAACTCATCGTCTACATCATTCGGGTGTGGCGACGTGAAGCGCACTCGGCGGATCCCGTCGACACGTGCGACGCGACGCAGCAGGTCGGCAAACCCTATCGTACCGTGCCGATATGAATTCACCGTCTGGCCAAGCAGCGACACTTCGGAAAACCCTGACCGGACGGCATCCTTCACCTCGGCAATGACGGCGTCCGGATCTCGATTCTTTTCCGGCCCGCGCACATACGGAACGATACAGAACGTGCAGCGATGGTTGCAGCCTCGCTGCACCGTGACCCATGCGGTCACGCCCTCGCGTCGCACGGCAGAAAGGCCTTCGTAGTTCTCGTCCGCGTCGAACGCCAGCATGGTTTGTCCGCGTGTCAACGTGCCGAGCCTGATGTCGTCAATCAGGCGACCGAGACGACGATATGCGTCAGGGCCCGCGACAAGATCCACACCGGCTGAGCGATCGAGAAGGGTTTCGCCCAACCGTTGAGCCATGCAACCGGTCACGGCCAGAACAAGCTCAGGATTGGCCTTCCTGAGTTGCTGAAGCTGGCCAATTCTTCCGATTACGCGTCGCTCGGCGTTTTCCCGGATCGCACATGTGTTCACCACGATGACGTCCGCCTTCTCGGGGCAGTCAACCGTCACGTACCCCTGCTCTGCCAGGGCTCCGGCCATGATCTCGGAGTCCCCGATGTTCATCTGGCACCCGTAGGTCTCGATGAACGCTCGACGGGTCACCGGCAGGTCGGGAGCGCGACGGCCGACTCCGCCGGCCAGGCGCTTGCGGCGCTTCAGTTCTATGAGTGGTTGGGGCATCTCAACATCCAGTGTACTCCGCTCCATCAATGGCCTGTCATTCCCCAAGTCTGCCCGGCAACGTACGGCGTGCGGCGCAGACTCGGCCACCCGCTCCGAAATCCGGCGTTTGCCGCCAGTCGAATCGTCCTGTAGCATGGCGCATGCTTCATTCTGAGACTTTCCGGCACGGCCAACTGCAGTTCCAGGTTCAGATTCGAGGCCGTGCATCAGATTCCCTTCTATTCATCCCGGGAATGGGGGTACATCCTCGACACTACGGAGACGGACTCGATCGTCTGGCACGTCATTTCACCGTAGTGGCTCCCGACCTTTCGTTCGGCTCCAACCGCATACTTCCCGAGGATCTTGACGGGTACCGCTCATGCATCAACGCCGTGGCAGCCCGGTTTGCCCCGGACGCGCCGCGTGCCGGACACTCTCTCGGGGGGCTGCTGGCCATGCTGGGCGATCGGAGGGCCATCGGTCTGTCACCGATGATACCGCTTCCGCTCAACTGGTTCGGCCAGGTGTGGCGCGCCACGCGTCTGCAACTGCGCGAATTCGCTGGAACCGAGGGTCGCCGCGGTGCTGCATGGGCCCTGGCAATGCTGGCCAACTACGTCGGCATGGTACTCACGACCCCCGCGAAGCTGTTTCCCGCCCTATCATGCGCGCACCGCGAATTCGACGAACCTTTCCGTCCGACGGCACCTGGCGTACAGCTCGTTCTGGGGCACTTCGACGAATTATACCGTCAGGCGGAGTATCGACGATTCGCAGAGGCATCCGGGTTGACGGACGACGCGATCAGGTGGCTGCCCAGAGGCCACGATTGGCCTGCCACACACCCGGAACTGCTGGAAAGAGAGATCCTCGCAGCCTTGGACACTGAACCGCCAAAGGCCCTTTGATTCGCTCAGCGCTGAAACAACGCTACCGTCAGGGACAACCGCTGGAATGTCTCCTCGACACCGGATGATTCGAGATCTCCGCGGGATCCAAATTCGAACGCCAGGTCAATTCTCGCCTGTTCCTCGGAAACCCTGATACCAAAGCCAAGGGTAAACGCGGTCTCCTTCGGCTGAGTCACGCCCCGAGAATGAAACGGAAGCTCAGTAAGTCGATAGCCAAGTCGAATCGGTAGCTTCGCCCCGAGGATTCGGGCGCCGGTCAGTTCTGCGCCGACACCGAACCACACGACATCGGACGCGAGGAACTCGGTCGACCCGGCCAGGGATCCCGACCAGCCAGTCCAGCCCCCAGCGCCGGTCACGAGGATTCGAGGGTTGATTCTGGCGCTCGCACCGGCTTCGAATGCCGTCGGCATCTCGAATGTCCGGGTACGGAATAATACGCCGGAAGTGTCGCTCTCGGCTGTCAGGTCCCCCTGAATGCTCACGTCGGCCGATACACGAATGCGATCAGTCACGTTGCTGGCGACACCGATGCGAAGCCGGGACCCGGCGTAGGACCAACCCGACGTACCTCTGACCGATGCGATGCGGTTTCCGGTATCCGCCGTATCCGGCTCGAATTCCCGCGAGAATCGTTGTCTCAGGTTGCCGGTGAGGATTCCATACTCGACCCCCAGGCTCAGGCCGGCGATCCGCCGCGTAAGCGTGAAGTTCACGGAACTTACGCCGCCATCGGACTCCTGCTGCTCGACAAACGGAAACGTGCCGAGTGAGGAGCTCAGAGTGTCGCTGAACTCGACCTGCCAGTCCTGATCGAGTTCTCCTGCAAAGGCAACGCCCAGGGTCCA
>CBDUXS010000074.1:0-6150 GCA_965371255.1 uncultured bacterium | reverse complement strand
GCAGCTCTTGGTGAGGGATGGGAATGCGTCGGGATTCGCGACGGCTACAACGGTCTGCTGGAACCCGACCAATATCCTGACGGCGGCCTGATCGAACTCGATCGGGCATCGGTGCGCGGCATCACACATCTGGGCGGAACGATTCTGGGAACGACGAATCGCGGGAATCCGCTGGCCTATCCGGTCAAAGCGGCCGATGGTACGTGGTCCGAGATCGACCGTTCGGACGAACTCCTCCAGGCATTCGCGGACCACGGCATCGACGCGCTGATCGCGATCGGGGGCGACGGTTCGTTGGCCATCGCCAATGCACTGGCCGAAAAGAGCTTGAAGGTAGTCGGCGTCCCCAAGACGATCGACAATGACCTCGAGGAGACGGCCGTCACGTTCGGCTTCGATACTGCAGTGACGTTCGCGACCGAGTGCATCGACCGTCTCCACACTACCGCCGAGGCACACGATCGTCTCATGGTCGTCGAGGTCATGGGACGGTATGCCGGCTGGATCGCGCTTCACGCCGGCCTCGCCGGCTCGGCGGATGCGATTCTGATTCCCGAAATCCCGTACGATCTGACGAAAGTTGCCGAAGCGATTGGCCGGCGGGAGGCGGCGGGCCGGCATTTCTCGATCGTCGTCGTGGCGGAGGGAGCGCATCCGGAGGGCAGCTCGGTACCGATCGTCGAGGATGAAATCGGACATGCCGAGCGATTGGGGGGAATCGGACACCGGATTTCCGCCAGTCTGGCGGAAATGACCGGGAAGGAGACGCGGACCGTAGTTCTCGGACATCTGCTGCGGGGCGGAAGTCCGACCACGCGGGATCGGATTCTGTCATTGAGGTTCGGGGCGGCCGCCGTACGAGCGATCCGGGAAGGCTGCGCCGGTTGCATGGTATCGCTGGACCCGCCTGACGTCCGCTACGTTCCGCTGGCCCTCGCCACGAAGCGCATGAAGACGGTTCCGGTGGACTCTGACACGGTGCGCACCGTCCGGGATCTGGGCGTGAGCCTGGGTGACTGATCGCCATTCGGCTGGTCCTGACACCAATCCGGCTAATCCCGACCGCGCTGCATGGCTGGCCCTCGCGGTGCTGTCCGCTGCGGTTCTGCTCGGAATGTCCGTGTGGTTCGCCGCCAGCGCGGTTGCTCCCATCCTCCGGACGCGCTGGGATCTGACGGCGGCCCAGGCCGGCTGGCTCACGGCGCTGGTGCAGTTCGGATTCGTCGCCGGCACCTTGACCGCTGCCGCATTGAGCCTCGCCGACACCGTCGCAAGCCGGATCTACTTCGGTGCATCAGCCCTGCTGGCCGCCTGTGCCAACGCCGCTCTGCTCGTTGTCCCCACGTTCGAAACGGCTCTCGTGACCCGGTTTGCGACCGGCGTGTTCCTCGCGGGCGTCTACCCGCCGGCCATGAAGATGACGGCCACATGGTTCCGCTCCAATCGGGGTCTGGCCATCGGACTGCTGATCGGAGCGCTCACGGTAGGAAAAGCCGTGCCCTACCTCGTAAATGGACTCGGTGGCGCCGGCATGGCGGCGGTGGTCGGCACGACGTCGGCCGGGGCCGCGATCGCAGCCTTCCTCGTGCTGGCCACGTATCGGGACGGGCCGCACGCGTTTCCCCGGCGGGCATTCAGCTGGGAGCACGCGCGTACGGTCGTTGCGTGTCGGCCATGGCGGCTCGCCACGGGCGGTTATCTGGGCCACATGTGGGAACTGTACGCATTCTGGGCGTGGATATCGTCGTTTCTGGCCGCTGCGGCCGCGGCGCCCGGCGCTACCGCAGGTGTTCCGTCGATCGTCGTTGACCTGTCACCATTCCTGGCCATCGCGGTCGGCGGATTCGGATGCATCTGGGGTGGTCTCGTGGCTGACCGGATCGGCTACGAACGGCTGACCATTCGAGCGCTCGCGATCAGTGGCGTGTGCGCGACGGTCGTCGGCCTGCTGTTCGGCGCCCATTTTCTGATCGTCCTGGCCGTAGTCCTGGTGTGGGGATTTTTCGTCATCGCCGATTCCGCGCAATTCAGCGCCGCCGTCACGGAACTCGTACCGGGCCACACCGTGGGGACGGCCCTGACACTCCAGGTCGCCCTGGGCTTCCTGCTTACGATGGTGACGATTCAACTCGTGCCCATGGTGGCAGATGTGCTCGGCTGGCGCTGGGCATTTCCCGTTCTCGCCCTGGGACCTGCGGCGGGAATCGTTGCGATGCGTCGGCTTCGCGAGCTTCGGGAACCCGCCCGCGCGACTTCCGGTTAGGGCAGGCATATGGAGAAACCAGTCGTTTCGGGCGTAGGCGCAGTATCGGCCGCCCTTGGATCAATGCTCTGCTGCACGGGACCGCTCGTGGCCGCTTCACTCGGCATGTCCGGAGCGGCACTGACGGCACTCGTACCCTATCGTCCGCTGTGGGTTTTCCTGTCGGGTGGTTTGCTGTGGTATGCGTTCACGGCACTCGACAAGGAAACTGAATCTGCAGATGGAGTGGCGTGCGCCGTCTCGTCCGGACCCCGCATTCGACGCATGCGCGTCATCGTCTGGACGATGGGAATCATCTCCGCCGTCATGCTGACATCCCCCTTCTGGGACGACTTCGTGTTCCGTCCGTAAGCCCGGGCCTGCATCTTCCCCGTATGGGACACGGAAGCGACGGCCCTCTGCATGTACACCTGTACAACTACAAACCCGGCGGTGAAGGCAACCAGCGGCGCCTGTCGATAACGCTGGTCCTCGTCGTCGTGTACATGATCGCCGAGTTGGTCGGCGGGATACTCACGAACTCGCTCGCTCTGCTTGCCGATGCCGGACACATGCTGAGCGACGCCGCAGCGCTTGGCCTCGCGCTGTTCGCTCTCTGGTTCGCCCGACGACCGGCCTCGCCGGGACATACCTTCGGCTACTACCGAACCGAGATCCTCGCGGCACTCGCAAATGGAGCCACGCTCCTGGCGGTGGCGGGCATCATCCTGATCGAGGCGATTCAGCGGTTGGGTCAGCCACCCGATGTCGAGGGCGGACTGATGACCGGCATCGCCGCCGGTGGCCTCGTCGTCAATCTGGTCGGTCTGTGGATCCTCAGCGGGGGGCGGCATGACAGTCTGAACGTCCGGGGTGCATGGCTCCATGTGTTCACGGACATGCTGGGAAGCGTCCAGGCGATCGTGGCGGGGATCCTGATCCTGAACTTCGGCTGGACATGGGCCGATCCGGTGGCGTCGATCCTCATCGCCGGCCTCATCGTCTACTCGGCCTGGGCTCTGCTCAAGGAGTCCGTCGCCGTACTGATGCAGCGTGCTCCGGGGCATGTGGACATCGAGGAACTTCGTGCTGCCATCGTCTCACTCGATGGCGTCTCCGGCGTATGCGATCTGCACGTGTGGACGATCACGAGCGGACTCGATTCGATGTCAGCCCACGTGGTGGTCGAAGAGGGCCGTGGGGACAGGCCGATGCTGCAACAGGTTCGGGATCTGGTCCACGAGAGGTTCGGCATCGACCACGTGACGATCCAGCTCGAGCCGGAGGCCTTCGAGGAACCCCCGGTCCGGTTCTAGCCGCCGCCTCTAGCTCCGCGCCTCAGCTGCCCAGCACGCTCCTGAGCATGAACCAGACGTTGGCCGGGCGCTCCGCGAGGCGCCGCATGTACCAGGGGAACCAATGGGGTCCGTAGCTGATCAGGATTCTCACTGCATACCCATCGGCCACGAGTTCCGACTGAAGATCGCGCCGGATGCCGTACAGCATCTGGATCTCGAACGCATCACGTGCGAGGCCCAGATCCAGGGCCTGCCGCTTGATCCCGTCGATCATCCGCTCATCATGGGTACCGAATGCGATCCGCACGCCCGGGTCCGCCTTCGCCGCTTCCATCAACTGCGCCGCCCGGGCCAGGAAAGCTTCGTCCACGTCCGACTTCTTCGGCCAGGCTATGTCATCGTTTTCCCGGTATGCGCCTTTTACCAACCGGATCATCGGCCGCAACGGCAGCAGCGATTCGAGGTCGTCTTGTGTGCGATACAGGTACGATTGAAGGCATACGCCCACGTTCTGGTGATCCGCTCGGAGTCGGCGATACAGGTCTAGCGTATCGTCTACATACACGGACGCCTCCATGTCGATCACGACGAGCCGTCCCGCCGCTCCCGCCCGGGAGATGACCGCTCGCAGACCTGCTTCAGCCACCTCCATGCCCAGGTCGAGTCCGAGATGTGTGGGTTTGAGGGACAGATCGGCGGTGAGTCCTGATCCGGCGATGGCCTCAACGACCTTCTCGTAATGACTCACGACACCGTCTGCCGACGCGCGGTCCAATACGCTCTCTCCCAGCAACGTGAGGATCGAGCGCATACCCACGTTCTGCAGATTCGCAGCTGCGCCGACCGCGTCCTCCATCTTCTCGCCCGGCATGAATCGCTGCACGGCTCGCTGCACAAAGGGCCGATTGCTCAACCGGCGTGACAACCAGGCACTCGTGGATCCACGAAGAATCAACTGGCGCACCAGGCTCATGAAGCGGCGATCCATTCCTCGGCCGCGGCCAGACCGGCAGGCACGTCAACGTCTGCGTCCTCATGTCGCAGCACGTTCCCCAGGGCGGCCAGCAGCAGGAGGATGTTTCCGGGCCGGCAGGCGTGTCCCATGCAGCCGATGCGGAAGATCTTGCCGGCCAGGTCTCCGAGTCCGCCCGCGATTTCGATTCCGTGATCTGCGAGCAATCGCCGTATCACCGTCTTCGCGTCTACTCCTTCCGGCACGCGCACGGAGTTCAGGCTGGGCAACCACCAGTCATCCTCCGTCAACATTTCGAGGCCCATCGCCCGCACGCCTGCTTTCAGGGCTCCGGCGACGCGCAGATGTCGCGCCCAACGCGCCTCGATTCCCTCCTCCGCCACCAGCCTGAGGGCTTCGTGGAGTGCGTAGATGTTCGAGATCGGCGCCGTGTGGTGGTAGGAGCGCTCAGCGCCCCAGTAGCTCTCGAGCAAGCCGATATCGAGATACCAGCTTCGGGTCGGCTCGCGGCGCGAAAGGATGTTTCCGAACGCAGCGTCCGTGAGCGTCAGCGGGCTCGCACCTGGTGGGCAGGAAAGGCACTTCTGCCCGCCGGAGTAAGCCACGTCGATGTTCCACTCATCCACGCGCAACTCGACGCCACCGAGCGAAGTGACCGTGTCGGCGATCACCAGGGCGCCGGCCTCGTGAGCGGCGGTCGTCAGCACCGGAACGTAGGGTTGCAGGACGCCCGTGCTCGTCTCAGCGTGCACGAAGGCGAACACGGCGGGCCGATGCTCTTCGAGTGCCGCCCGGACGTCGTCCGGATCGAGCGGCCGGCCCCAGGGAGCGTGGACGTGTACGACATCGCCGCCTGCTCGGCGCGCCATGCTGTCCATTCGGGCCCCGAAGTAGCCGTTAGTGGGCACGAGTACCGTGTCACCCGGTTCCACCAGGTTTGCGAACGCGGCTTCCATCGCTGCCGAGCCGGTACCGCTGACGGGAATCGTCCAGCGATTCTCCGTGCGAAACGTGTATCGGAGCAGATCCTGCACTTCATTCATGATGTCGAGGAATACCGGATCCAGATGCCCGACGAGGGGCTTGCTCATGGCCTGCAGGACCCGCGGATGGACATCGCTCGGCCCCGGACCCATCAAGAGGCGGTCTGGCGGACTCAGTGCGGACGTCTTCGGTGGATGGCTCATGCCCGACGGTCGCAACATCTTGCAGCCTGCGCAAGAAACCGCCGAATCGCCGGGGCTCGGCGCCCACAGGCGAATGGTGCGCGAAAGCAGCGATCCCCGCCAACGGCGGCCCGTCGCGGCGGCACGTCATCGTAAGCGACAATGGGACAATCTGTTACGAGCCGTGAATCAAGAGAATCAAGATTCTTGCGCCAAAACGCCGCATTCTTGGGTTATTTTGCAGAACTCTGCTCCACGTGGTCCGTGACTTGCTCCCATATCAGCCGAAATCCACCGTCTGTTTCTCGGTACGGTGGCAAGGCCCGGGCAACGGAAGGCCGGAGATAGAGCAGGTATGCCGAACCGAATACACAACCAGCGCGGATTCACGATTGTCGAAATGTTGATCGTGCTGTCGATCATCAGCCTGGCAATGCTGATGGCCAACAGCTCGTTCATCACGTTCCGGGA
>CBDUXS010000073.1:0-6191 GCA_965371255.1 uncultured bacterium | reverse complement strand
ATCGTGATGTTCTCGTCCGCTATCGCGTCGATGACGTCGTCGAAGCTGACACCGTAGAACTTCAGCTTTGGAAGGTCTACATCAACCTGAACCTCACGCTCCAGGCCGCCGGAAATACTGACTGATAGGACGGAGGGAATCTGCTCAATCCGATCCTGCATGTCCTCGGCGAGTTGCTTGAGCCGCACGAGGCTGTAATCGCCCGCCAGGTTGACCTGAAGGATGGGGAAGTTCTCGAAGCTGAACTCCAGGATCGCCGGCTCCTCGGCTGCAAGTGGCAGGTCCGGTTTCGCGATGTCGACCTTCTCGCGGACTTGCTGTAGTGCCTCCGTCATGTCGACGCCGGCCTCGAATTCGACGCTGATCGAGGAGAAACCCTCCACCGACGTTGACGACAGCTTCTTTACGTCGGAGATCTTGTTGATCTCCTCCTCGATCGGGCGCGTAATCAGACTTTCGATATCCTCGGGCGACACCCCGGGATAGATCGTATTGATGGCCACGTTGGGGATTTCGATATCCGGCTGTGCTTCCTTGGGCACCGAGATATAGGAATACAGCCCGGCAACAAGGATGATCGCGAGGAGTACGAGCACGCTGGTAGGGTGATCTACTGCGAACGATGTCGGCCGGAACTCCTTGAACTCGCGGCCGTCTTTCTGCATGGCCGACATTACTCCGCCCCGCCCACGATGCGTACACGGTCGCCCGGATCCGCAAGTTGCTGCCCGCGGACGACGAGCCGGTCCCCCACGACCAGACCCCGGTTGACAACCACGGAATTTTCGTCACTGGCCCCAAGGATCACGGTTCGTGCGACGGCGATGTCATGGCCGTCCTCCGTTTCCACGACGAGGGCCTGGAATCCTGTCTCGGTGCGAATCAGCACTTCACGCGACACGACGACGGCGTCATCGACGCGGCGCAACAGCACGCGCACGTTGGCGATCATATATGGCTTCACCGCCCCGTCCGGATTGTCCATCACAATCTCGATCGGAAACGTCCGGCTCTGCCGGTCCACAGCCGTACCGACAAAATCGATCCGGCCCGTAAACGTCCGGCCCGGAAGAATGTCGAACCGGATGCTCGCTTCGCCGCCGGCCGCTACCTGCGGGGCGAAGCGCTCCGGCACGCCCCCGGTAATCCGCAGCCGGGACGAGTCCACGATGCGAGCGACCGGCGTTCCCGGCTGAACGATCTCCCCGGCATCGACCAGATCGGCGTCGAAGGTGCCGGCCACCGGAGACCGCACGATCGTTCGATCCAGGCGGGCCTGGAGCTGCGCGTAGCGGGCGGTTGCCGACTCGCTGTCGGCTTTGGCCTGCAGATAGACGATTTCGCTCCCGATCCCCTCTTCTTCCCACAACCGCCGCTGCGCTTCATGCCGGCTGACGGCGATCTCGGCCCGTGCCCGTGCCTCGGCGACTTGTGCCGCGAGCACGTCGTCATCGATTCGGGCGATCGCCTGGCCGCGCCGAACACGAGATCCTTTCACGGCCACAAAAGACTCGAGAACACCGGCCTCCTCCGCACTGACCGTGACGTCGGTTTCAGGCTCTGCTTCGCCGGTGATCCGAACCGTTGAGCTGAACGCCGTCGGTTGAAGGGTCTCCACCTCGACATTGACGACCTTCACATACGGCTCCACGGCATTGTCATCGGCGGCTTCCGTCCGTCCACATGACGTGATCGCGATGGTCGCGATCAGCAACGCCACCCAGGTCATCGGTCTGTGCGGCCTCATGTATCGTCTGCTCATTGTTCGTACTCCACCGAAAGCGGCGCTCGGTCTGCCCCTGGTTTGTCGAGCATTCCGGCCAGAGCGGTCTCGACGGCCGGGACGCTGCCTACCGCCAGGTCCAACTGCGCTCGAGCGACCAGGAAGTCATACACAGCCTGCGCGTAGTTCAATTCGGAACGGCGGAGGGCGAGTTCGGCGTCAATCACGTCGAGACGTGATCCGGTCCCTTCCCGATACAGCGACGAAGCAATCTCGAACCCGCGCGTCGCTTCGCCGACAGCCGAGCGCTGACCTTCCGCCCGGGCCAGGGACTCCGTCACCTGATCCGCCCGGGTTCGTACGTCGCTGGCAGCTCGAATGCGCGCGTCCGCAAGCTGGGCCTCGAACTGTCGGACGCCGATCCGCCGCTGGGCGATGCGGTTCCACCGCCGTCCCCCGGAAAACACCGGTACGCTGATTCTCAGGCCGACGGCCGTCGCGGTGCTGCGCTGCCTCGAGTTCTCACCGAAGAAGTCGAGACCGCCATTTTCCTGGGCAGTCACGGTGTAGTTGAAAAAAGCATTGATGGTCGGGAACAGGTCGGTTCGGTCCACCTTCACGCGCACTTCTTCCAGCGCCTTCCGAAGCGCCAGTTGGCGCACGTCCGATCGACTCACCGCAGCAAGTGCTACCAGTGCTTCAGGGTCGGTCGCCTCATTCATGTCTACGCCCGTGAAACGGAGCAGGGAGCGATTGGCCTCCGAGTTCGCCGACGGATCCAACGGGGATACGGCCGACAGCATTCCCTCGGCCGCCACCTCGATCAGGTCGGGAAAGCCCATCTGGATACCGAGTGCCCGCCTCGCCTCGGACAGTGCGTCGGTGCTGCGTCGCAGGTCGGGCCGGATGTTGGCCAGTTCCACCTCGAGTCGAAGCACGTCATAGTCCCCGAGCAATCCCACGCGGTTGAGCGCGCGCGCCTCGTCGAGCGTATGCACGACCCGGTTCACGCTGTTGTCCGTCACCCGCATTCGTTCCTCGGCAAGCAGCACATTCAGGTAGGCGATTCGAACATTCGTGGCTACCTGTTGAACGGCACCGCGCAAGACCTCCCGGTTGAAGTCGCGGAAGCTGCCAGCCGTGCTGACGCCCAGGAACACCGTCGCATCGAACAGCGGCTGCTCAACCGTGATTCCGGCCCGCCACTGGTTTTCCGCGCCGAAGGACACGGGAATCACTTCGTCCGGTGACGCATTGGGATCAAAGATGATCGCCGGCAGGAATGCTTCGGGTATTGTCAGATTTCGCGTGTAGGAGGCTGTGGCGTCTATTTCCGGAAACAGGCCCCCGAATGCTTCCCCGACCTGCTTTTCTGCCGTGGCAAGATCGAGTTCCGCTACTCGCAATTCCCGGTTGTTGCGGAGTGCGATCGAAACGGCTCGATCGATGGAATATGATGCCAGGACCGGCACCTCCTGCGTGGCCGCTGCGCCCGCTCTCGGCGCAACAAGCGAGATTACCAACCCGGCACCGACTCTCAGAAGCCACGTCGGCCGGGCGGTTCTTCGGCTCCGCACAAGGACGCTCACGTTGTTGCCTCGTTCTCACGCGGCACCAGTCCCATATCGATGAGATCGCGGAATTGCCGGAACAGGAAGGCTGGTGCTGTCTCGCCCGTGGGTATCTCAATCGCTGTGTCTTCCAGCAGCGATTCACTCTCGCACGCCATCGAGATCGTCACGAGTCCGTGCACGATCGACCACAGAAAGAGCACAACGATATCGGGGTCAGCTGTCCGGATCGTCCCTGCCTCCATCGCATCGACCACACAATGCCGGAGCACGCCGTAACCGCCGCGGCCCGGTACGTCGTCGAGTTTTCGGGGTTGGTCCGTTCGGATGCCGAAGATGACCTTGAAGTACGGCTCGTGCTCCAGCGCGAAGCGGATGTAGCCCTCGCCGAGTACAGCGAGCCGTTCGATCGACCCTACGGGGAACGGCTCGATGGCACGCCACAAGTGCGCCTCGGATTGCTGGAATCCCCGCGCGACGACCTGACCAACCAGGTCGTCCTTGTTTTGGAAATAGTGATAAATGGCCGTGGGTGTCGTACCGATCCGCGCCGCCACGGCGCGCATCGAGAGCGCCTCCAGACCTCCTTCGGCCAGCAGATCCCGAGCCGCGGCGAGGATCGCCGCTTCGGTGTCCCCCAGGACAGGGGCAACCTGACTGAATTCCATTTCTTGCGCTCCGGACTGGGTGACTCCGTTTAGTTAACGGTGTTAACTTAACACTGTTAACCCAGCGCGCAAGTTGAGATTCAAGTGCCCTACCGAGACTTCACTCCGTAACTTTCAATTTCAACCCGATCTCGTAGTCGCCGGAACCGCCCGAGCCTGCGATCAGATAATCGCCTGGTCCATCGAGCTTTGCCGATCCACGAAACAGCAGTCGGTCGCCACCGGCCAACCGGGTGAGTAAGGCAGACTCTACGTCAGCGGAGGCATTCCCGAGCGCATCCGCAAACACGCCTGTGGCGCCAGGCAATGCGCTGCGATTCCGGCCAAGAATCGTGCTGATTACGTCGCCGAGGGCATCTCCCAGTCGATCAAAGAAATTCGGCCGATCGATGTCGAACACCTTCAGTTGCACCGAGTGGATGGCATCGGCGCGAATCAGCATGACGAGCCGATCCCAGTCATCGATTCGGGACATGTCAAATGTACCGAAGGAGCCGGTGTCGGCGCCGCGGACAAATTGCGGGTCCTGCTCGCGATCCGGATCACATTCCCAGTGTCGTTCGAGATCAGGCATTACGGCGTGCTGCGTGTCGTGCTCTCCGCGGCTCGACACATAGCGAACATCTGCGACGAACCGAAAGTTTGAGTGCTTGCCGGATAACTTGTTCGGAAATCGAAATCCCGTGAGCGACAGCTCGTAGGTGGACAGGGCCATCAATCGGTCTCCGCGAGACGGTCCAGACGGCGATCCAATTCCAGGAACGCGCGCTCCCAATCCGGTCCGCTGCCATGCCGGACGATCGTGTCGCCCCCGTCCAGTGCCAGGATCAGTCCGACCGCGTGGGCCGCCGGTGTGGCTTCGAGAGAAAACTTGGCGAACCGGGCATCGGGCACGGCTGCCGCCACCTTTGAAAGTAATTCATCGACGCGAGCTTCGAGTTCCGCACTCGGCTCGCATCCCCTCATCGACGTTTGTGTCTGCATGTACTTGCTCCCGGTCGAACTCCGTTGGCGTCTGGCACCCGAGATGTTACCGTCGGGCTCCGTGATTGGGAACGGCGGATACGGAAAGCAGCTAGATTTCCTTCTACAAGAACAGGGAGATTCACACTGATTGACGCTGATATTGCGACGCGCCTCGCCGATTGGATGGCCGGGCAGACCGCTGCGATGACCGAGCTCTTAGTCGATCTCGTCGAGGCAGAATCGCCGACCATCGATCCGACGACCCAATTCGGACCTCAGGACATCCTCAGGGCGGAGTTCGAGGCTCTCGGCTACGCCGTACGCCGCCTGGGAGGCAACGACGGCCGAGATGGAGGTCGGCTGCTCGTGCGCCCTCCTCGTGCGGACCGGCCGGCTCGTTATCAACTGCTGATCGGTCATTCGGACACCGTGTGGGACGTCGGTACGCTGGATGAGATGCCCGTCGCATTCAACGACGGGCGGCTGCACGGACCCGGCAGCTTCGACATGAAGGGCGGCTTGGTTCAGATGGTGTTCGCGATGCGGGCGCTGAAAGAACTGGGACTAGAACCCGAGGTAGCCCCGGTTCCGTTCATCAACTCCGATGAAGAAATCGGGAGCCCATACTCGGAGCGGCAGATCGTACGGCTTGCCGGGCACGCGGACCGCGCGCTGATCATCGAACCTGCGGCTACTCCCAACGGTGCATTGAAGACCGGCCGGAAGGGTAACGGGAGTTACGAGGCGACCGTGCACGGCAAGGCGACGCACGCCGGTCTCGATCCCGGCGGCGGCGCGAGCGCGATTCACGCGGCCGCATTGCTGATCGATCGATTGCAGGCCCTGAATGATCTTGAACGCGGCACGAGCGTCAACGTGGGAGAAATCTCCGGCGGCACTCGACCCAACGTCGTCCCGGCGGAATGTCGATTCTCGATTGATTTCCGAGCTGTGACGCTGGACGACCTGGAATGGCTGGGCGCACAAATCGAAGAATTGGAACCGACGATTCCCGGTACATCGATGGAGCTGACGGGCGGCATCGAACGCGGACCGCTCGAGCGTACGCCAGGCAATCGACGCCTGTGGGAGTCCGCTCAGTCCGCAGCATTGGCGCTCGGATTCGAACTGGAGGAGGCGCTGGTCGGCGGCGGGTCGGACGGGAACCTCACCAGTCAATTCACACCGACGCTCGACGGCCTCGGTCCGGTAGGCGACGGGGCTCACGCGCAACATGAACACGTAGAACTGGACAGCCTGCCG
>CBDUXS010000072.1:0-6285 GCA_965371255.1 uncultured bacterium | reverse complement strand
GGGCACGGTCCGAACCGGCGCGCAGATAATCGGCATCATCGGCATCCAGGATGAGATTAACGGACTGCTCGACACGGTTGGCCACAAAGCCCGATTCGACGAGCACGATGACTTCGCCCACGTCCGAACGGGCTTCCCGCCATGACGTCTCGTCCTCGAACCCCGCATACCGGTAGGCCACATCGGCGTCGTTCACCTCGCCCGCGGCTTCGAATACGGCACCTGCGAAGTAGCGCAGGGTGAGGTAGACGTCGAGTTCGTCGCCTTCGGGTTCATGCTCACTCATCTCGTCGAGCACCAGGCTGAGTCGCCGGGCCTCTACTGCAGCCTCGTCCATCTCGCCCAGGGCCAGATAATTCAGCGCACCGTAAACGTGGATCATCGGCCGTTCGAGGCGGCTTGGAAGCCAGGCAAGGGCTCGATCGTTGGTGACCAGGGACAGGGCGGCTTTGACGACGCTCTTGGTGAATCGTTCGTCGATCTCGACGTCCGCAGCAATCAGGCGAGTGCTGCTCGTCTCGTGCAGACCGGCGTAGTGCTCGACCGTGGCGAGGTTGAGGGTCTCCAGCAGGTCATCGCCGGCGGCATCGCCATCGGTTTCCGCCAGCTCGACGGCATCGTCGAACCGGGCCTGTCGCACCAGGCTGCGCAGATCTCCGTCGTAAATGGACAACCCGTCGGGCCCCCTCGTCTGGGGCCCGAGCAGGCTGCATCCCGCCATGGCGAGGCACAATCCGAGTGTGCCGGCCCGGCGCAGCATGGAGCGCTACCGACTGCGTTCGAGTACGACGATGCGTCGCTGTGCCAGGGCAATCGCCTCGGCCAGTTTCGCGTCGGCATCCCCCTGGGCCTCGATGCGCTCGAGGTCGAGCCGGTGCAGGAACAACTCGTACTGGACCTTAGCCTCGATGGGTCGCAAGGCCAGCTCCAGAACCCGCCCGATCCGGTAGTCCACCAGTGGGTCGCTCAGCGACAGCACGTTGGCGCGGTCATACCGATCGAGAGCACCGTCAAAATCGCCGGCGGCCGCGAGACGGTCGCCTTCCTGGATGAGTGTCTCGGCCATCGCCGCGGCCCGTCCCTCGGTGGATGCCTGCTCGGGCGACGTCACAAGCCGCATGCCTTGCGACTCATGGTAGCCGTAGCGCTGAACGACGTTGTCGGCCAGCTGTACCATCGCCAGGTCGCCAACGGCGTCCGATGGCGGCAAGTGTGTGTCGCGGGGCGTCATGACGATCGAACCGCCCGCGCGCCGCACTGACCACGCATGCTCAGTCGTGCCGGTGGAAGCCATGACCTGGGCTTCGTTCATGCCGAGCCATACCTCGCGACGCACGACGGCATCGCAGATCTCGGGCACGCAACTCGACAGAGCCTCGGCCTCGATCGATTCGCGGTCCGCAGTCGCCCGCTGCCGATCAGCCTGGGCGCGAGCCGAGGCATCGTAAACGGTGGAGGATGCGTCATCCACACGGTCGCCGTTCTGCAGGATCGACTCCTCGTGAATGTGCTTCGGCGCGCAGGCGCCGAGAGCGACGAAACCGGCCAGCAGCGTTACGAAAGCTGGATACCGTGTCGTGCGCGTTCTGATCGTGTTCATGATGGCTCTCCGTCAGAGTCCGAGCGGCGGGCGCTCGATGTACTTTTTGATTTTGTGCTGACCGGCCCAGACGACGATGTTGCTCTGGAGGTCCACGATTCGAGCGTCCACCTGATAGAAGACGATCTTCTCGCTGCGCGAACCGATGCGGCGCGACGTCTCCTGGTCTTCGATCGACTGGATTTCACCCTGGAGGATGAACCGGGCCCCGAGTTCCTGGCCGATGCTGGCGCGTGAGTCGGCCCTCGCGTTGACTTGCTGGTCGTCGCGTTCGTCTCGCAGTTCGTCCCGTTCGGTGCCTCCCGCTACGAGCGTCACGACACCGCTGTTGACGAAAGCGCGCTCGAGATCTCCCACGAAAGTGCCGACCGGAATGTGCTCGGTAGAGCGATTTCGAAATGTCCCGACGATTACCGGTGGCGCTTCCCCGCCCCGCACGTCACCGTATCTGGCGATCCACGGTCCGTTGAGACTCTGGTAGATCAGCTCGTTGGCGACGAGACGCGAGTCCGTGTCGTTCCACCGACCCGACAGATCGGTAACACTCAAAGGATCGATACGGGTTACGTTGGTTTTTGAGCAGGCCGCCGCAGAAAGCGCGATAAGCGGCACGGTCAGTAGCATGCGTCCTGAGACTTTGAACCCCATGATTTCCCCCGGAATGTTCAGTCGTTCGGCCGCCTCTCGTCCCCGTAGACGAGTCGGCCGCGCTCCCTCACTTGCAAGGTTCGTGCTGTCGAGTCCTACCCGACGGGATCGGTGTTGGATCCCGGCGCGCGGACGTCGGGCCCGTCATCAGCCTTTCAAAGTTGACAGGCCGCACGAGAGCCCGGACACTGCCGCTATGGGCTCTCTCCAGATGAAAGACAGGATACGGGCCGGAATCGTCACACCCGAGGCCAAACGGGCCTACGTGCAGGGCCTGTTCGGGCGTATCGCGGGCCGTTACGACCTGACGAACGACATCATGTCCGGTGGCCTGCATCGTCGATGGAAACGTCTGGCGGTGGATGCCGCCGAGATCGCGGCGGGACACGTGGTTCTCGATCTCGCCGCCGGAACGGGAGACCTGTCGCTCCGGGTAGGCCGGCGGGCACGGTCAGGTGAATCGTCCGGTTCGGTCATCGCCGCCGATCTCACGGTTCCGATGATCATGCACGGACGGCGGCGGCGTGGTGCAGACCAGGTCCGTTGGATAGCCTGCGACGCGATGGATCTGCCTCTTGCCGATGCCAGCGTGGATCGCGTACTCGTCGGTTACGGACTCAGGAATTTCCCGGATCTGGGACATTGCCTGGCGGAGGCTCGGCGGGTCATGAGACCCGGCGGACGGCTGATTTCGCTGGACTTCGGACGGGCTGAGCCCGCGTGGCTCGACCGGGCCTATCTACGGTATCTCGAAGCTTCCGGATCCGTAGCCGGCTGGTTGCTTCATCGCGACGTCGAGTCCTACCGCTACATCGCCGAGTCGCTGAGGGCGTACCCTGCCCAACACGGAGTCACCGCCCTCATGCAGCGCGTGGGGTTCGTGCGCTGCGGGTCGATCGATCTGTTGTTCGGGACTATGGCGATAAATTTCGGTGAAGTCCCGAGCTGATTACGCCTCTTTCTGCTTCCAGATCGTAAGCTGGCGCTGGCCGGTCTCACTGCCTTCGAGTCGCGCCGTAAGCGTATCCCCGTCCTGGAGATCGAGGTCATCCCGCATATCCTGCGGAATCGTGATTCGTCCGCCACTGCCGACGTTGACGGTCGAGTAGTACATCACACGAAAGATCGCCATCCTGGGCTCCTGAGAAAGTGGGGTTGCCTGTAGGACCTGCGTGAGACAGCCGTAGAGAGACCGGTCCGGATCGGGCACATGATTTGGCAATATAGCACCGGATGGCAGGCTGGAGGAAATCGAACAGCGGCTTGCCCTCAACGGGGTTGCCGACGATGATCCCGCCCGGCAAGCATGGCGACTCCGTAACAGACGGGTTGGAGCCACCGATAATGACAGATTCCGTAATTTGGCTCGAGGGCGTCAATAAGGCGTTCGGAAAGAACTATGCGGCGCGCGAGTTTTATTTCGTGCTGCCTCGTGGGACCGTTTGCGGACTCCTGGGACCCAACGGAGCCGGCAAGACGACCGTGATCCGGATGATCCTCGACATTATCGGTCCGGACTCCGGTCGAATCGAAGTGTTCGGCGGCCGCGTCACGCCCGAGGTGAGGGATCGCATCGGCTATCTGCCGGAAGAGCGCGGTATGTACCAGAAGATGCGGGTGCGCGAACAACTCGCCTTCTTCGGCGAGATCAAAGGTATGCGCCACGCCGACGCGCTTCGCGAGGCCGGGATCTGGCTGGAGCGCCTGGGCCTTGCGGATCGCGCGGCCGACCGTGTCGAGAGCCTGTCGAAGGGCATGCAACAGAAGGTGCAGTTCATCGCGACTGTTCTTCACGGTCCTGAGTTGCTGATTCTGGATGAACCGTTCAGCGGCCTCGACCCGATCAACGCGGATCTGCTTCGCGAAATCGTGGTGGAGCGAAAGGCGGACGGTGCGACCGTCCTGTTCTCAACCCACATGATCGACGACGCAGAGCGTATCTGTGACCGAGTATGCATGATTTCCGGCGCGCGAAAGGTATTGGACGGCACGCTGGCCGAAGTCCGACAGCTGAGTGAGCGGCGCGATGTCGTGATCGAGTGCGAGGGAGACCGATCATTTCTCAAGCACGAGATTGTCGAGTTCGCTACGGATCACGGCCGGCGGATAGAGGTTCGACTGCGCGACGACGCAGATCCACAGGTCCTGTTGAGGGCTGCCATCGAATCAGGCGCCCGGATAGACCGGTTCGAGATCGCCTATCCTTCGTTGCGCGAGATTTTTCTGGAACATGCGGGAGCACGCCGATGATCGGGCGGCGCACCTGGACACTGATTCGCCGGGAATACTTGCAGCGCGTACGGAACAAGTGGTTCCTGTTCGCCACGTTGTCCGTACCGATTCTGATGCTCGGCTCCATGTTCCTGCCTGTATTCCTTGCGGGGCGCGGACAGACCCGGCCCGTCGTGCTCGCGGTCGCCGACCGGACCGAAAGCGGGCTCGAACTGCGCCTCGCGGATCTCCTCGCCGACGACAGCATCGTCGTGAGGGCATTCAAGCCGGACGCGACCGTCAGAGATCTGGTCTCGCTGCGGGAATCGCTGGGGAATGATCCGTTGTTACTGTCGCCTGAGGCGGACGCATACCTCGTGTTTCCCGCCGACGTCGGCTCGGGACGCGAGCCGGGACTGGTCGAAGTCCGCGACCTCGGCAGCCGAATCCGGGCGATCCGGGCGGCGACGGAGGACGTCGTGCACTGGCATCGGTTGCGACAGGCGGGTCTGGCGTCTGCCGATGCGTCCGGAGCACTCACTCCCGTCAGCCTCGAGGTCATGCCGTTCGATCCGGCGGACGCCAGGAGCGAGATCTTCCAGGTCATCGGGTTCGTGTTTGCGATGATGCTGTACGTGATGTTCATCGTTTACGGTCAGATGGTCGCACGAGGCGTACTGGAGGAAAAAACATCCGACATTGTCGAGATTCTCGTGTCATCTGTGCGGCCGCGGGAGTTGATGCTGGGGAAGATCCTCGGCATTGGAGCTGTCGGTCTGACTCAGGTCGGCATCTGGGGCATCGTCGGCGTGACGCTGTCGCAATTCGGACTGGGCGGTCGAATGGGAGAGCTGATAGGCCTCGGGGTTTCGCTGGTCGGCTTCGTATTCCCGTGGAGCATCCTGGTGTTCGGCTTCCTGTACTTTGTACTTGGCTACCTCATGTACTCGGCGATGTTCGCCGGAGCCGGCGCCATGATGACCAGCGAACAGGACGTCCAGCAGGTACTCGTCCCGATGATGATGCCGATCATCATTCCGATTTTTCTCATGCCGGCCGTCGTAGACGCGCCTGATGCGACATGGGTCCAGATTGTATCCGTAATCCCGGTGTTCAGCCCGATTCTCATGCCAGTGCGGATCACCGTCATGGCCGTGCCGTTATGGCAAAACCTTGCGGCGATCGGACTGCTGATGCTGGCGATCTGGGGGATGTCATGGGTCGCGGGCCGGATCTACCGGGTCGGCATCCTGATGAAGGGCAAGGCGCCTACGCTGCCGCAACTCGTGCACTGGATCCGGCACGGCTGACCGCGCGAGGAAACTTCACGCATGGATGGCAGCAGGCAGCCCGCCGGCGATTTCGGTGCTCGGCGGTGTCGTCGGCCATGTAGTTCGTCCCGCTTATCGGGCGGTTCGTCCCAAACTTCGTGTTTTCGGTGAAACACATGCCCGATGGTGGGTGTTCTATCTTCGCGTACAGAGGCTCCGGAGCTGAAACATCCGGTTTTCGGAGTTTGTTCGATTTCAACGCGGGAGTGGTGTGATGGGTGGAGTGAAGAAGACCGGCCTGCTTGCAGCCGTCAGTCTCCTGATTGGCGCATCGGCTCTCATGGGCTGGACGGCAGTCGAATCGTCGGCCGTGCATGAGGTAAAGGTCGTCATCGGAGTGCCCGGGCAGGAGGGGCAGACTTTCAAGGTGATGGTGTCCAACGAGCAGTTGGAGGACATCATGGACGGGTCTGCGATCGTCTTGAAGGTGGACGGAGCCGAGAATGCAGATCTGGTCGCGCAGATCAGCATGAAGGAAAAGCGGAACAGTCGGCC
>CBDUXS010000071.1:0-6369 GCA_965371255.1 uncultured bacterium | reverse complement strand
GTGGACGGAGGACAGCGCTGGCTTTCCCTCGATACCGAAGCCTACTGGGGCCTCGCCTTCGCCTCGAAAAACGCGGGCTGGCTCGTGGGTCCGGGCGGGCGCATCACGAAGGTCAGCTTCTAGAAGCCCGTTGAAACCCCAGCCGAAACCCCCGGCGAAACCTCGCACAGGGTCCATCCGTAGGGTGTTGCAACCGTTTGGACGGAAGCAACGTCCAATTGAGTGAACAGGATGGACGACCGGAACGAGGACCGAGTGTTGAAGGGATGGGAAATCATGTGGTTGCGTGAGATGAAGGAGCTGGCCGGAATGGCCTTGCTCCTGGGGTTGTTGGTGGCGACGGGATGGGGCGTCTCAACGGCGGCCGGGAGTTCGGAACTCGCGGAGGTGCGCGATGCGCCCTCCATCGAACAGCCGGTGGAGGCCGAGGTGTTTCAGGCTTTCGGCCCCACCGAGCCGGTCGGCTCGCCCGACCGCGCCTGATCCGTGACCGACCGATACGTGTCCGGCCGGCGATCGGCAATATAGTCAAACTCGTAGTCTCCCGGGGCGAGGACCACCCGGTTCCGGTCGCTTGCGGCCATATCAAATTCCACGACAATCCGTTCCGCACCATTTCCCGCCTCGGCCAGTAGCTCGCCTCTCGGCCCGACGGCCATGCTGCCACCGGGAAACACGGTCCCTCTTTCCTCTCCGATGCGATTCACGGCGAGGTAGTTTACGTGGTTCTCATACGCCCGGATTCGCGTCTGCTCCCGCTTCATGTGCAGCATCGGCCAGTTGGTCGGCAGGACGATGAGCTGCGCGCCCTGGAGCTTCAGGGAACGTGATGATTCCGGAAACGTGCCGTCGTAACAGATGTTGATTCCAATGCGGCCGATGGGAAGGTCCCACACCCGGAATTCGTCGCCTCGCCGGGCGAACCGATCCACCCCAAGGCACAGCGTGTGGACTTTGCGATAGCGCCCTGCGATCCCGTCGGGTCCGGCGAGGAAGGCCGAGTTGTAAACACCGCCGTCGGCTCGTTCGATGGCGCCGACGATCGTCCAGACGTTCGTGGACCGGCAGGCTTCGGCGATGGCGGCGAGTTCGGGTCCGTCGGCGGCGATCGCCGCGTCGAGGGCCTCTTCCGCGCTCTGGAACACGTAGCCGGTGAGCGCGGCCTCGGGAAATACGACCAGGCGGGCACCGGACTCGTCTGCGGCAGCGAGAATCTCACCGCAGACGGCAGCCGTATTCGTCGCCGGCTCGTGCAACTGAACGTCGCACTGCACGCCGCACGTGACGAGTGGGCCGACGGACACGCCGCTCAGTCCCCGGCGAACACCGCGTAGAAGGCGAGCCCCACTCCGAGCGCCACAGCCGAGATCGTCAGGGCCAGCCCGAGTCGACGCCCCGTCTCCGCGCCCCGTGCCGGGCTTCCCTCATCCCACGGCCGGATTATTTCCCGCCGCATGATCTCCATGTGGCCGCGGGCGGCATCGCGAGCGGTATCGAGCGCCAGCTCCAGCAGCGACTCGTCACTCATGAGGGCAACTCATGAGGGCATCGACCCGACGAAGTCCTCGCCTCCATCCACACGAAGCGTGTTGCCCGTCATCCAGTCGGTCCCACGGTCGCACAGCACGACCAGGCACCGGGCGACGTCTTCGGTAGTCGTCAGGCGGCCGTGAGGGTTCTGGCGCTTGGCCTCCTCGATCATGTACTCGGCGCCGGGAATCTTACGCAGCGCCGGCGTATCCGTGACGCCGGCTCGAATCGCGTTCGCCGTGATTCCACGCGGAGCCAACTCGAGGGCCAGCTGACGGCAGTGTGACTCCAGCGCCGCCTTGGCAGCCGACACCGCACCGTAAGACGGAATCACGCGGTCCCCGCCCGAACTGGTCATGGCAAAGATCCGGCCTCCTTCCCCCATCAGACGTCGGGTGACGAGGCCCTGTGTCCAATACACCAGCGAGTGTGCCATGACGGTGCTCGTCATTTCCATCTGGTCCTGGGTCATCGAGTCCGTCGGATGATCCGTAACCAGTGGCCGAAGCGTGCCGAACGCCAGGGAATGCATCAGCACGCGCACGGACCCTGGCTGCACGCGACCGGCGAGGTCATCCAGCAGCTCATCCCGCTTCTCCGGGCTTGCGGCGTTGATGTTATGAAAATCGGCTTGTGCGCCCAGCGCTTCGATCTGCCGCTTCAGTTCCTCGACTCTCGCGAGGCCTGCGCGGCGGTCCAGGTGTACCCCGATGATGTCATAGCCGGCCCGCGCAAACTCGAGCGAAGCCGCTTCGCCGAAGCCACTCGATGCGCCGAGAATGAGAACACTCTGCCTGTCAGGTTCGCCCACCGAACCTCCACTGGGTACGGGTTTGAGGATCGAACCGATACTAAGACGCGCGGCGCGCGGCGACTAGGATCAGGGACGTGCAGACCCCGCTGACTGGTGTCCGCGATCTCCACCGTGTCTGCCCATGCGTCCCGGGCGGCCATGGCGTGCCGCACCGTGCCGCGAACCGCGACGGTCCATTCCATGGCCGTGGCCCAGCATCTGCTGTTGTTCGGGCTCGAGAATCTCGCCCAGCCGGTCATGGTGGTCCGCAGCCATGGCGGCCGCCTTCTCGTGAACGCTTTCCATGCGCTCATGCGCATCTTCGCGCGTGAGCGATTCGTCGCTCAGTCCTTCGTGGATCGCGGTCATTTCTTCCCGAATCGGGGCCATCGCGGCGCGGGCATTCCCGCGCAGATCGTCCAGCCTCGCCAGCTGATCATCCGTGAGGTTCAGCTCGTACCGTCGATCCATCAGGCGACCGACCGCGCGGTCGAACGTCTGCTCCCCCCTATGCGACCTGTGGCGCATCCGTGCGTGGCGGGCCTGGCGGGCGTGGCCAGCTTCGCGGGCGTGGCCGGCTTCCGCTTCCTGCGCCGCTTCTTGCGCCGCTTCCTGCGCACTCGCCTGGGGCACGACCATCAGCGCGAGCCCGGCTGCCAACACCATCATTCGTCCAGTCATCTTACTCACCCTTCATCTGGTTTCATTCCAACGTGCATTCAATCGTTTCGACCACGACGGGGTCTGGTCCATTCCACAACCGTCAGACGATGAACGAGGCCACGAGCGTGTAGCCCACCGCAGCCAGGCCCGCCGCCATGAGCGCAGGTGGGAGTTGCGTCAGAACATGATCCATCAGGTCGCATCCCGATACAAGCGAAGACAGGATCGTCGTGTCCGATATGGGCGAGCACTGATCGCCGAACACGGAGCCCCCGGTCACGGCACCGAAGCACAGGGTCAGGTACAGCGGATCGGGCATCACGGCCCACGCCAGAGGCATCGCGACCGGAAACAGCACCGCGTAGGTACCCCACGAAGTGCCCGTCGAGAACGCGACGAACATCGTCAGGATCAGGAGGGTCGCCGGCAGGGAGACAGGCGGGATCCATGAGCCGATGGTCTCGACCACATACGCCGCCGTGCCGATGGCCTCTGCCACGGATTGCAGCGTCACTGCCAGCCCGAGCACGACGGCGCCGATCGTTACGCCTTTGCACCCCGTAATGAACCCTTCCATGGCGTCCCGCAGCGACATGCCGCGGGCAAGGGCAATGCCGATCGCTCCGAGTACCGCCAGCACGAACGCCTCTGCGATCGGCAGGCTCGGAGTGCTGCTGCCCCGGATGAAATATGTCACCACAAACGGGATGATCGCCACGCCGAGCAGGATTGCCATCGGCCCGAAGAAGTCGATCAGCGACGGCTCGTATCCCTCGGGAATCTCGACGTGCATGAGCTCCTCAGCGGCCATCGGTTCCGCGCCGTCCCGATCCAGTTCACCCGTTTCGCGAGCCCGCTTCATTGCCGCCCGCATTCGCCGGGGCCACGACGCCGGTCCACGATCAAAGGCGAACAGCAACGTGAACAACACGGCGAAGATCGCGTAGAAGTTGAACGGCAGCGCCTTGAAGAAGAACGCGATCCCTGCGTCGGCACTCGCGATCACGGGAACCGTGCCGGCCACCAATCCGCCGATGTAGATCGGCCAGACATTGAATGGAATCATCGTGGCGGCCGGCGAGCCGGTCGAGTCAACGATGTAGGCCATCTCCTCATGCGAGACCTGATTCCGATCGGAAACCGGTCGCACGGTCGCACCCGTCAACACCGTGCTGATCGTGCCACCCTGGTGAAACACCATCCCCATGCCCCAGGTGAATAATTTCGCCGTGCGCGGACCGCGTACGATCCGCGCTCCCGCCCAGTTCGCGAATCGTACGGCGCCTCCCGTCTTCGTCCACAGACCCACCAGTCCGCCCAGCGCCCACAAGTAGACCAGCAGGATTAGACCGTAGCCTGGAGAACCGATCGAAGGGATGAGGAATTCCTGCACGATGTTGAGCTTGCCGCTGATCACGCCGCCCAAGACGATGCCGATGAACAGGGCGGAGATCACTTCGCGAAACGCGAACGCGAGAATCAGCGTGACGACAGGGGGGACGACGGACCAGATTCCGAAATGCTCGCCATTGGTCGGAAAATCACCGGCGAACAGGACGGCCGACCCGATCAAGACGGTCGCTACGGCGAGCCCCGACCAGCGAATTCGCCCGCCGGTCATTCCCTTGTTGTCTCTGGCGCCGGTGGCAATTCCGGTGCGCCGTTCGACGGGCGGCCTTCCAGCAGGCGTTCGTGGAACTCGGTTCGTTGCTCGAGCCGGTCCAACTGTTCACGCACCGCCGATATCTCGGCGCTGAGTTCATCGAGATGGCTGGAGAGCAACCCGGTCTCGCCCGCTTCCTGCTTAGACTCGAGACGCTTGAGTCTGGACGTGAACCAGAATATCAGCCCCGACATGACACCTGATCCTACGACGGCCACCAGCACAAGCAGGAGTACGGCGAGGCTTATCATCAGGTGTCTCCACGGCTCGAGAAGTTCCTCTCAACGGCGATGGACACGTTGGCTTGCGGCAGGATCGCCGGCAAGCGGGAGGGCACAATCCGCCATAGCCTCGCGAGGTCACTTTTTCGAAAAAAATGTCTGTCGCACCACGGGGTTCGCGAGCCGCTCGATCTTCGTTTGAAGCGTAGTTGATGCGGGTATTCGAGGTCACGACCGTGGTCGCGCCCCCGCCTCGAACCCACGTAATCCACACCGAGCGGATAGTTTTCTACACTGCGTATAACGCGCGATTATGTAATGAGTTGCATGATTGTTACCTTCACGTGCGCACCATCACCCGGCTTGCCTGACCACCTGTCGTTCCGTACTCTGGTTGCGGGTCACGGACGACGACGGTCCGATCGGCCTGGCGCTGATCGGCGTCGCGGGTGAATGCCGTCCCGGTAGGTCAAGAATCCGCCAAATCGTCATCACTTCTCAGCAAGGTCGACCGTACATGTGGGATACACGCTCGGTGGAATTTTCGATAGATCTGCCCGTCGCCCTGGCTGACACGGTCGAAGAAGTACGCAGGCGCGATCCGGAATACCTTCAGCGCGTGATTTGCTACGGGATGGCCAGGCGCGAAGTCTATCGAGCCCTCAGCCAACAAATCGACCTTCGGTCGCCCAATCCGGTCGAGCCGGAGCCATCTTCAGACCCGGCCATCTGACCCCACCCATTGACGCCGTTTTTCTGCGCCGCTAAATCCGCTGGGAGGGTGTGCAACCGGGGACTGACCCCCAGGAAGGCGCAGACGATTTCCCACGTGCGCAACGAACCGGCGGATACGGAAGCCAGGGCTCGCTACCTGGACTTCTGCGCGGCCCGCATCTCCGAGGTTTTCCTTTCCCTGTCCGACGAGCGGACCTATCAGCTGATGGAGGAAGCGGCTCTCGAAGCGGGGCTGGAGATCGGATCGCTGGGTTTCTCCGAAATGATGGATCTCGTGACGCAGCGCCTCCGCCAGAATGTGCCGCTGCCGAAATTCGATGACTGGATAGAAGAGTATCGAAAGTCGCCGGAACGATTCGACCACCTGTTCCTGGAGCCTCGCCCAACCACCGGTGATGACGATTCGACGGGAGACGGCGAGGGATGACTCCCGGCAATGAAGGCAACGGCGGTAACGCCGACAAGCCGCCGCAACTGCATATCTTCGACGCGGCCGCCCGCGAATTCGACATCGGAAGCCTGATGTCCGGCAACGACGTGTGGGCCCTGTACGTCATGCTCGAAAGAACCTCGGCCGAATTGTTTCGCGGTCGCATCTCGTTTCGTTGTGCCGAAGACCGTTACGACACGGACGCCATCGTGCTGGGCGAGACCGAGCAGGCCGTGATTCAGCGCGCCTCGGAGTTGCCGGCGTCCATGCTCAACCAGTTGCTCGACTCTCTCCGCACCTGAGCATCATGACGCGCGGGAATGGGTCGCCGAGG
>CBDUXS010000070.1:0-6456 GCA_965371255.1 uncultured bacterium | reverse complement strand
GTCGTGGCGTTCAGCGACGGCGGACTGACTGCCGAGACGGAATACTGCTATCGCGTGCAGTCGTTCAACGGGAGCGGCGGTTCGGGCTGGACTTTCGCGGCCTGCGCGACGACGGACGCCATCGGCCCGCTGCCGCCACCGGTGACAGTAACGGAGACAGGCCTGCGTCTGCGACTCGTCGCCAACGACCTGCCGGCTGGCGACGTGACGACGTGGAGCAACCGCGGATCAGAGGCGGACGCCGCACAATCTGACGCCGCCCGGCGGCCGACCTATGACTCGCCGTCACCTGAGTTCGGCGGGAATGCGTCCGTAGCATTCAATACGGGGAGCGACAACGACGAAGCACTGGAGGTCACCGGCGTATCGAGCCACGGCGCCGGTACGCTGATCGCGGTGTTCCGGCAGGACGACGCGTCGGGTCACAACTATGGCCTGTTCGGCGCCTGGGGGAGCGTTTCTAGCCGCATCGGCATGGTGACGTGGGCGAACAGCACCGGCGGCGCGTTCGATTACTGGGACTCGGCGAACCTATGGGCCAACGGCACGACAACCGTGTCGGCGAACCAGACGTACGTCGGCGTATGGCGCGTCGAGGGTGGCGGACAGGTCGATCTGCAGGTGAACGGCTCAGCGGCCGGCTCGGCGGCTCTGTCCTTCGCGCTACCGTCGTTCGACCGGTACGTGGTCGGAATGACTGAACCCAGCACGAGCACAAGGTTCGACGGCAGCGTGGCCGAAATTCTGTTCTACGATCGGGCGCTGGTGGACTGCGAGCGGGACGACATCGTGGCGCTGCTCGGCGCCCGATACGACGTGTCGGTCGCAGTGACCGGCGGCGCCTGCAATCCACCCGCCGATCCGACCGGACTGGGCGCCACGGTGGTGAGCTTCAACGGTATCGACCTCGCGTGGACGGACGGATCAACCAACGAGGACGCGTTCCGGGTCGAGCGGCGCGTCGGACAACTCGGCTCGTGGCTGCTGATCGCGACCACCGCGCCGGACGTTCAGTCGTACGAGAGCCGTGGCCTGACGCAGGAGACGGAGTACTGCTACCGGGTTCAGGCGGTGAACGGCGACGGCGGCTCGGCCTTCACCAACACGGCGTGCGGCACGACGCAGACGGCGCCACCCGGGGCGTGCGTGGACAGCGGCAACCACGACGACCTGTCGCTGCTGTACGGGATCAGCGCGATCGGTGCGCCGGCGAACAACGTCTGGGCCTCGACGCAGACGCCCGGCTGCGAGATCACTCCGTGGTATTTCGGGCTCGACTCCGGCGTGGACACCGATCATCCGGATCTCAACGTCGTCGAAGCCATGAACTTCGTGGCGGCCGAGCCGGGTCACAACGGAGAGGACGGCAACGGTCACGGCACGCATACCGCGGGCAGCGCAACGGCGAAGGACGGGAATGGCGGCGTCGTGGGCGTTGCTCCCGGAGCGCCGATCCACTCGTTCCGCGTGTGTGAAGACGGCGGATCCTGCCAGACGGCCGACATGATTGCGGCGATGGACGAAGTCGTCGCCCGGAAACTGGCGACTCCAGCCCAGCCGATGGTGGCCAACATGAGCATCGGCGGTCCGACCGACCCGGCGATCGACGCGGCTCTCCGCGGCTCGATCAACGCGGGAATCGTGTACGCGGTTGCTGCGGGCAACGGCGTGCTCGGGGCCTGCATCTTCGCCGCCAATTCGTCCGACGTGTCGCCGGCGCGGGTCGGTGACGACGAGATCGATGCGTTTGGTGGCAGCGCGGGGGACAACGGGTTGATCAATGGCGTGATCACGACGACGTCCCACAACAGCTCGTTCGCGGACGTCAACTGCAACTTCGGTCCGCCGGTCTCCGTGGCGGCGCCGGGGCTCGACATCAAGTCGACGTGGCTGAGCGGAGGCTACAACACGATCTCCGGCACCTCGATGGCCACGCCTCATGCGGCCGGTGCGGCACTGCTGTACCTGCAGGTCCATCCGGACGCCACACCCACGGAGGTCGAGGCGGCGATCGTGTCGCTACTGCAGCCGTGGACGACGAATGACCTGCCGAACGCTTCGGGCCGCCTGTTCGTGGACGGGCTGTAGCGGACAGCCTTCCGGTTTCCAGAGCGCGTTCAGCGCCGCGAGAGCGGATCCGGGCTCGGCCCGAGATTCGTTGAGGCTCACCCGTTCCCGGTCCGGCTACGCGCCGGGCCGGGGCGGGGGGCGGCGTCCCGAATTTCCTACCAGATCGTAAGGAACTTGCCTGCCGGTATGTCCGACCGAATCTTAGGGGATTCTTCGGCCGGGTGGTCAGCGGGCGCCATGTCGCCCCAGTAGAGGAGTGGGAATGCAATTCTTCGAGTGGCTCGTCGACTTCGGGAACAAGTACATCGTCAACCTCGGCCTTACGGTTGGCGGCGAGAAGATCCCGTTCATGGTGATTCTTCTGCTCGGTGTCGGTACTTATCTGACACTGCGGCTTGGATTCATCCAGATCCGTCGTCTGGGTCACGGCTTCAAGGTCACATCCGGCGCCTACGACGATCCGGACGAGCCAGGTGACGTCTCCCACTTCCAGGCGCTGACCACGGCGCTCTCCGCTACGGTAGGTATCGGCAACATCGCGGGCGTCGCGCTCGCGATTCACTGGGGCGGCCCCGGCGCGCTGTTCTGGATGTGGATGACCGCCGCCCTCGGCATGGCGACGAAGTACACCGAGGTCACGTTGTCGCAGAAGTATCGGAAGGTGGAGGCGACGGCGGGGCACAAGTGGGAAGGCACGGTCTCGGGCGGCCCGATGTACTACATCGAACGCGGTCTCGGCCCGCGCTGGAAGTGGATGGCCGTCCTGTTCGCCGTGCTGCTCGGTCTTACGGCCTTCCTGACCGGCAACGCGATCCAGGCGAACACGGTCGCCGACACGATGGCGACGACGTTCGCGATTCCGGTGTGGGCCACCGGCCTTTTGACCTCGGCGATCGTAGGCGCGGTCATCCTCGGCGGCATCTCGCGCATCGGGAAGGTCACCTCCATCCTTGCTCCCTTCATGGCTGCGATCTACGTGACGGGCGCGATGGTGATCATCCTGATGAATGCCGCCGAAATCGTTCCGGCCTTCGGACTGATCTTCCGCGAGGCCTTCAACCCGACCGCGGGAGTCGCCGGCACGGGAGTCGGGGCCTTCCTCGTCACCCTGATGTGGGGTGTACGGCGCGGCTTGTTTTCCAATGAGGCAGGGCAGGGTTCCGCCCCGATCGCCCACGCGGCGGCGAAGACGGACGAGCCGGTTTCCGAGGGCGTCGTGGCGCTGCTGGAACCGTTCATCGACACGATCGTGATCTGCACGATGACCGGTCTCGTGATCATCATGACCGGCGTCTGGAACGCTCGGATTCCGACCGAGATCACGCTGGGCGGCGGCGACATCACGTATGTCGAGGTGGCCGAGAATGGCCGTAACACGCGTGTGGATCCACCAGGAGAAGTGCAGGTTGAAGGCGGCAGGCAGGAAGCCGCGGCCACGATGGTCGGATGGCACGACGTGGCAGTCGAGGAATTGTTCGTAGACGCCGAGATGACCACCACATTCTCAGGAACGATTCTCCCCGAAGAAGGCATCGCGGAGTCGACCGATGGCCAGACGCATGCCTCGCTGTATGCGATGGCGGTGGAGAGCGGCGCCCCGCTCACGCAGGAGGGTTTCCGCCGGGGCCTGGCTCCGATCGGTGATTGGGGACACTACATCGTGGTGCTCGCGGTGCTGCTGTTTGCGATCTCGACGGCCATCGCGTGGAGCTACTACGGCGACCGGTGCGCCCACTACCTGCTCGGCGCCAGGGCCGTGCTGCCGTACAAGCTGGTGTTCGTGGCGATGCATTTCGTCGGGGCCGTGCTGCCGCTCTCGACGATCTGGGATCTGGGCGACATCTTCCTGGCCATCGTGATCGTGCCGAACCTGATCGCGTTGGTCCTGCTGGCCCCGCAGGTGATCGAAGAAACCCGCAGCTACTTCGAGCGCAAGCCGTGGATCGAAAACGCCGCCGCGCACCGGGCAATGAAGGACGGAGGGGACGACGAAGGATAAGGCGGACATCGAATCCGGAGTGAGCCGGCCGCTCGTCATCGGTGTGGCGGGCGGCAGCGGCTCCGGCAAGTCTACCGTGGTGCGGCAGATGCTGGACCTCGTGCCGGCCGTGTCGGTCAGCCTGCTGCATCACGACTCGTACTACCGCGACCACGCGGAACTGCCGCTCGAGGAGCGGGCGCGGATCAACTACGATCACCCGGACAGCCTGGAAACGTCGCTACTCGCCGAGCATCTGCGGGAACTGATCGCGGGCAGGCCGGTCGAAGTGCCCCAGTACGACTTCTCGGCACACCGCCGAATCAAGCAGACGCGGCACGTCGATCCCCAGCCCGTGATCATCGTCGATGGAATCCTCGTGCTGGCCGAACCGGAACTACGGGAACTGTGTGAGATCAGGGCCTACGTGGAGACGGACTCCGACGTCCGGTTCATCCGGCGGTTGCTGCGGGACACGCGCGAGAGAAAGCGAACCGTCGAGTCCGTGATCGCCCAATACGGTGAGACGGTGCGGCCGATGCACCTCGAGTTCGTCGAACCCAGCAAGCGCCACGCGCACGTGATCATCCCGTTCGGGGGCGAAAACAGCGTGGCGATCGAAATGCTCGCCGCCCAGCTGAAGGAGCGCGTCCGGCGCGCGCCGGTCGATCGCGGGGACGCCTGAGTCAGGCTTTCCTGATGTACAGGTAGATCAGGATCAACATTACAAAAATGACCAGGATCAGCGTCTCGTGTCCGGACACCAACCGGTCTATGGCTCGAAAGGTATTCGTCAACACGTTGCGTAAACCGTGGAGTTGGTCTTGTGACATGACGCTTGCCAGCGCCAACTGCATGGAATTGGCCATGCAGTCACGTTACGCAAGACATGTTCCTGTCCGCCAGCCCGACGCCGATGGCGTGGGGGCGGACATGACGGGAAACCCGACGGAGCAAGGCCACGTTATTCACCGGAATGACGACTTCGGGAGATGAGATGATCGACACGCAGAAAGCAGCCAGCCCGCTCGACAAGATCCTGCGTCTGTTCACGGACGTGAAGGGTGGCGAAGGATTCGGGGCGCTCCTCCTGGCGCTGAACGTGTTCCTCCTTCTGACGGCGTACTACTTCATCAAGGTCGTCCGTGATTCCCTGATCGTCGTGGAGAGCGGGGCGGAAGTGAAGAGCTATTCCGCGGCGGCCATCGCGATGCTTCTGCTGGTCGCCGTGCCTCTCTACAGCCGTCTCGCCGACCGGCTGCCACGCCGCAAGCTGATCAATCGGGTCACGTTGTTCTTCGTCGCTTGCCTGGTCGTATTCTACGCGCTCGGGTCGGCAGGCGTCCGACTGGGCGTGCCCTTTTTCCTCTGGGCCGGCGTGTTCAACCTGATGGTCATCGCTCAGTTCTGGGCGTTCGCCAACGATCTGTACACGAACGAGGAGGGCGAGCGCCTGTTCCCGCTCATTCAATTCGGCGCGTCCCTGGGTGCCGTGCTCGGCAGCGTGGTAGTGGGCCGGATGATCGAGCCGCTCGGACTCTATCTTCCGATGCTCGGCGCCGCCGCCCTCCTGCTCCTGGGCCTGGCCGTGACGGCCGTCGTCGATCGTCGCGAACGGCTCCGCACGGAATCCGACCGACCGCTCGAAGCGTCCACCCTTACGAATCCGGCTGCGACCGGCGAGTTCCGGCTCGCGACGGGTGAGTTTCAGGATCTGCGCGAGGCTTTGCGGGAGGCGCTCGACCGAGCGGAAGCCGCCGAGAAGGCCGGAGAGGCACCTCCCGAGCTGCCGCAGATCGAGTTTCAAACGGTGGGGTCCGCACCGGTTCGGCCCGGTCTGGGGGCGTTCCCGCTCGTCTTCCGCACCCGGTACCTGCTGCTGATCGCCGTATTCGTACTCCTGATCAACTGGGTGAATACGACGGGTGGATACATCCTGGACAAGGTGGCTCTGGGTGCCGCGCAGGCCGCGGTGGCCGCGGGGGAGACGCAGCTGACGGTAGGCGAATTCATCGGAACGTTCTACGCGGACTTCTTCAGCATCGTCAACCTGTTGGGTCTGTTGCTGCAGCTGTTCGTCGTGTCGCGCATCATCAAGTACATCGGCGTGCGCGTAGCCGTGATGATCCTGCCGGTGATCGCGATCGGCGTCTACTCGCTCATCGCAATCGTACCGACCCTGGCGGCCGTCCGGTGGGCGAAGACGGTCGAAAATGGAACGGACTACTCGCTCCAGAACACCGTCCGCAACATCCTGTTCCTCCCGCTGACCCGGGAGCAGAAGTACAAGGCGAAGCAGGTGATCGACGCGTTCTTCTGGCGGGCCGGCGACATGATGTCGGCCGCGCTCGTGTTCGCCGGTACGACCTGGCTGTCGATGCGCACCGTGCACTTCGCGATGGTCAACA
>CBDUXS010000069.1:0-6460 GCA_965371255.1 uncultured bacterium | reverse complement strand
GTCACGTTGATGGACAACCCTCGAAGGAGGTCGGACGTCAGGCTGTTCGTGACCGATTCGGATACGAGGACGGATTCGCCTCGTTTCGCCCGCTCGAAATCGAACCGGATCGCCGAAGTGCGGATGCCGAGCAACGTGATCGTCTCGTCGCGTCGCCGCTGCGCAGGCACCGGTCTGATGCCAGGCGTGCCGGCGGCGAATCCTGCTTCAACGCTGTCCCCGACGACAGGTTGACCACCGGTCGTATCCGCCGCAGGCTGCGTGGCCGGCACCTTGGCCTCGAACGTCTGGTTCAGGCTGATCGACAGTTCGTTTCTCGCCATGCCGGCCGTCGTCGGAAATCCCGGAATCGCAGCCAATGCCGAGTCCAACAGGACGGCCGGAGAGTACGTCCAATTGAACGCGGGCGAGAATTTGTGTCTCACGCGGCTGAAGCGGCCGAATCCCGGATAGAACCCATATATGTCGGTGGACAGAGTCGCTCCGAACCGGACTCTCGTCGGGGCGGTCGCGAAGTCCCCGTTCGTGTCGATGCTGCGGAAGATCGCACCGTCCGCACGCACCTGCGGCCGAAGCACGGTGGATCCCACCAGGCCTACCTGGAAATCCGCCCCGCCTTCCCACCTGTAGGTCGTCTGGCTCTCCACGGGAAGATCCATGAACAGGGAGTCCTGTGGCGTCGTTTCGAGGTCATTGAAGTTGGCGCTGCCCGAGATATTCAGTCGCCCGACTCTGAGACCGGATCGGAGCGCAGCCAGAGTCGTGACCACGTCCGAAGTCGAGTCTGCTCGGATCGCCCTGCGCGAGAAACTGCCGGATCCGCTGAGCTGGAGGTTGTTGAATGGCCCGGCCCGGTTGGCGGGAGCCGCAAACAACGTGATCGGCGACGCGCTGAGGCTGAGGCTGGGGAGCGTGGTTTCCGTTCGGTCGTCGTTGAGAAACTGCCGGCGTCGCGCGCTGGCGGACAGGTTGCCGAACGAGAAACGGTGATTGAGTCCCACATCGGAATCCACCGTCTGCGTCTGTTGGCGCGGATTGATACTCTGATCCTGAAACGTCTGTGTGTTCTGGATGTAGTCAACGGAAGCACGGAACGTCGTGTTGAGCCCGAGTTCCTGGTCGTGCGTGCCCCGCAACGTGAGGTTGTTGCCGGTTGAACTGAAGCTCTGTGTATACGTGAGGCCGCCGCGGATGAATCGTTTCAGGAACCGGTAGCGGAAGCTTCCATTGATGCGCGTAAAGTTGCCGCTGAACCAATCGACAGTCGCCTGGGCATCCAGGAAGTCGTTGATCGCCCAGTAATAGCCGAAGTCTGTCACCTGCCGGCTCGTGCTGCCCGAGGTCCGAACCACGTCGTTGACGCCGAACCGCGGCGGGATGATCCCGCTATGTCTTCCCGGCCGGATGTCGGCGGCGAAGAACGGCAGCCAGAAAACAGGTACCCTGCTGATATACAGGACGACCGGCCACGCGACGATTACGTCGCCGCTGACCATCTTGATCTGTATCGCCCGAAATGTGTAGTGCGGCACGTCCAGCTCACAGGACGTGAACGCGCTTGATGTAGCGTACACCGTGTCCTGGGAAAGTGGGATCACGTTGCCCATGATCCGCCACGTCGTCCCCCCGGAATCGAACTCGCTCTCGGCTTCGAACACCGTCCCACGACCAGCGTCGATGTCGTAGTACATCACGGAGTCGCTCATGATGCGGCGGCCATCCGCACTGAGCATTTCGATCGACCGGCGCGCCTCGATGAACTTGAGGCCACCGAGGTATTCCACGGTGTCGGCCGCCAGCACGTCGCCTGCCCGGTTGAGCTGGGCGTTACCGAACAGGTTCAGACGCTCGTCCGGAACCCCCACGCCGACGGTTTCTCCCCGGTACTCGATCACTTCGTATCCCGGCAACCCTGCCAGCGCCCTGAAGATTTCGTCCTTCTCGGGAAACTCACCTCCGCTCAAGCCATCACGCCGAGTCGCCAATTCCTGCCGGTGCAGCTGGTTGCGCAGCGCCGCCAGGCTGTCGGATGAGATGCTGTCCATCGTGATGCCGAGTGAGTCGAGCATGAGCTCCAGCTGGCGGTCCCGCAGCGAATCCTTACTCACGCGTTGTGGGCGTACGGGTCTATCCTGCCCGCGTGCATGGGATGGGACGACGGACCCAACCGCCAGCAAGGCGAGCAACGCAAAGGCCGAACGACGCATCAGTCCCCCGACTCGTCCCGCTGGCGCTCGCGTCGACCGACCATTTTCACGAGAAAGATCGAAAGCTCATACAGCAGCAGCATCGGGGCCAACAGCATCAGCATGGTACCGGGATCGGCCGGGGTCAGCAGTGCCGACGCCACGGCGAGCGCCACGATCGCGTGTCGCTGATATTTTCGGAGCCCTGCCGAGGTGACAATTCCCAGCATCGAGAGCAGAACGAGCACGACCGGCATTTCGAATACCATGCCGAAGGCGAGGATAAGTCGTGTGGCAAACCTCAGGTATTCGTCCACAGTAATAATCGGGCTCAAGCTTTCCGACTGGAAGCCGAGCAGGAACTTCAGACCCAGAGGCAGGACGAAGAAGTAAGCCATGGCAATCCCGGCGAGGAACAGGATAAAGCCGAGACCGATGGCCGGGATCACGAACCTGCGCTCGTTTTCGTGCAGAGCCGGCTCGAAGAACCTCCAGGCATGCCAGGCGAGAATGGGCAGGGCGAGGATCAGACCCACGACGAAAGCCAGCTTGAAGGTCACGATGACCGGCGTGGTGGGGCTGGTGAACAGCAGATTCTGGCCTGGAAGAACGGTTTGAAGCGGCCGCTCGAGGATCCCGATCACATCGAACGCGGTCACGATAAAAAAGCCCCCGATGGAGAGGGCGACCAGGCTGGCCAGGCTCCAGATCAGCCGACTGCGCAACTCCTCGAGATGATCGAGGAACGGCATCTCGCTGCTTTCCTTACGCAGACCGCTACCCCTCCTCCGGCTTCGTCTCCGGTCCGAACATTTCCTGCTGGCCCCTGGCCCGGTATCGCGCCTTGCTGACCAGCTCCCGAACCTCTTCCATGAATTCCGTAGTGTCCTGGAAGTTCCGATACACGGAAGCGAAGCGGACATAGGCCACCTGGTCCAACGCCCTCAGTTGCTCCATTACGAGCTCGCCGATCGACTGGCTGCTGATCTCCCGTTCGTCTGCCGCTTCGATGGATTCCTCAATCCGGTCGACAATTTCCTCGATCATCGCCAGCGAGACCGGACGCTTTGCGCACGCCGTTCCGATACTGCCAAGAATCTTGGCCCGGTCGTACGGCTCGATGGCACCCGTCGTCTTGCGCACAGAAAGGGGTTCGTGCTCGACGTGCTCGTAGGTTGTATACCGCTTCGAGCAGGAGAGGCACTCACGTCGGCGACGAATCGATCTTCCGCCGCGACTCAGACGCGAGTCGACGACTTTGTCCTCGATGTGATTGCAGGATGGACAGCGCATGGGGCGCGCCCCGACTCAGCTCTGAAGCTGGGCGAGTTCGCGCCGGGCCAGTTCGACTTCGTCGCTGTCCGGATATCCCTGGACTACACGATCGAAGTAGGTCCGTGCGTCGTCGATGTTGCCCCGGCGGAGTTCGATCTGGCCGCTCTTGTACAGCGCTGTCGGTGCGCGCCGCGAGTTCGGATACAGTTCCAGCACGCGCGCGTACTCCGCGAGGGCGGCGACCGGATCATCGCCTTCGGCAAATGTCTCGGCTCGAAAGAACTGGGCATCCGGCGCCAGAGCATCGTTTGGATAGAGCCTGAGAAACTCGTCGAACCCGGATCGGGCCGTCTCGTACGATCCCCGGCGGAACTGCCGAACGGCAGCGTCGTACAGCGCCTGCGGCTCGCCGGCTGACTCAGCCCGACCGTCTGCCGAGACCGGCCCGCCCTCTTCCTCGGGAAGTGTCAACGAGCCATCGGATCGGGCTTCCAGCCGGGTCAGTTGACGCTGCGTCTCACCGGTGAGCGCCAGAAGCTGGTTCAGCGCCGTGTTCAGATCCAGGATCTGTCGCTGCAGATCGACACGGCCGGTGATGTCCCGGCGCTGCTGGACGGTGAGACTGTCCAGCAGCACCGAGCGCAATCCACGGATCTCGGCGATCAGCGAATCCCGCTGAACCCGATCAGCCTCCATCTGTGCGACGAGGTCGAACCGCAGATCGACCACGTCGCTCTTCGTCGCGCAGCCCGAACCCAGCAGGGCGACTGCGACTACAGCACTCGCGCTCCGGCTGAAGGTCAAAGCGCGTCCAGGTTGCCGATGACGAATTCCGCGCGGCGATTCTGCGCCCACGCTCCCTCGTTCGCTCCCTGTGAGATCGGGCGTTCCTCGCCGTAGCTCACCGTGGAGAACATCTCGCCGGAAATGCCCAGTCCCACGAGGTATTGCATCGTCGACTGCGCTCTACGCTGGCCGAGAGCCATGTTGTACTCGAGGGATCCGCGCTCATCGCAATGTCCTTCGATCGAAATGCGAAGATCAGGATGCGCACGTAGCACGTCCGCCTTGCGCTGCAGAGTCGCTGCGGCCTCATCGGTGATGCGTGACTTGTCGAACTCGAAATTCACTCGCTCGCGGAGCACCGTGATTGCGTCGATGTTGGCACTGATTCCCGCGGTCAGGTTCGCGCATTCCGTTCCGGCGTAATCGCGGTTGATCTGCTGGACGAGGCTGCGGGCCCGGTTCACGTCACCGGCGGCTACGGCCGCCGACGCCTGCTCGCACAGCTGCATCGCGGCCGCTTCACGCTCCGCGGCTCTGGCCGCAGCCAGGCTATCGGCATCAGGTGTAGGCGCTGCCTCGACGACGGGAGGTGGCTCCGGCGGCGGCGAACCACCACACGCCGCGGCTCCCACGCCAACGAAGACGAGCAGGGCTGCGATACTTGCGTTACGGCGCATCTTTTACTCCTTCGAGTCGGTACTTTACATGGACGACGACTGTTGTTCCGCGGCTCCGGCACCTGATGCTGCGGCGGGCCGCGAACCGCCTGCATTGTAGCGTACACCCAACCGTCTGCCAAGATGGATTCTGGCCGTCCCGACAGGCCTGCTAACCGGCGTCAACGCAGCGAAGTCGACCAGTCGGGAAGCTGATCCACCTGCCCGGACGTCAGAGTCCGGACGTGACCGCTCACGGTATCGAGAATCAACAGGGAATTTCCCCTGCTTCCGGCCGAGGAGAACACGAGGTGACGACCATCCGGCCCCCAACTCGGGTCTTCGTTGCTGCCGGCGGATGTCATCACGCGTCGGTCTCCGCCGTTCGGATTCACGGTGACAATCTGAAAGCTGTTCTCCACCCAGGCCTGATAAGCGATCCGGTCGCCTCGCGACGACCAATCCGGGGACGTCGCGTAGCCGCGCTCGCCGAACACATAGCGGCTGATCAGTTGTGGCGCTCCTCCTGATGCGGGCATGACATATATCTGCGGATTACCCAGGGGGGAGGACGTAATGGCCAGCCGGTCGCCGCCCGGAGAAAACGCCGCGTTCAGCGTCTCGCCCGCGTTCGTGTAGGTCAGGCGTTTCATGCAACACACCGGCAACCGTCCAAACTCGAATAACTCGGTGTGATCTCCGGCCGTCCGTGCCAACACGATTTTTCTGCCGTCCGGCGAAAAAATCGGCGTGACGTTGAGCCCATCGACCCCCGAGATCAGGTTCGTTCGCCCGGACTCGAGATTCCGTTCGTACGCTCTTGGCTGACCTTCGCGGTAAGACACGAACAGGAGGTACTTGCCGTCCGGCGACAGGACGGGCGAGTAGACGATTGAATTCTCCGACGTGAGACGCATCAGGTTCTCGCCGTCGTAATCGATCGCAAATATCTCCGAGTTTCCGTCGCCGGTCTTTCGTCGGAACACGATCCGCGTGGCGGCGATGCCCGGGTCTCCGGTGGCCCAGGCGACGATCTGGTCAGCAACGCGATGCACGGCCATGCGGAAGTCGCGATCGGAGGGCGAGGGCAGGAAGAAGGCCTGCACCTCCTTCAATTCACCGAACACGACGTCGTGCAGGCTGACACGAAGGACCGGCGCCGTCGGAGTGCCCGCCATCTCGGAGGACACCAGCCACACGGCGCCCAGCTGATTCCACAGGGCGTAGTTGATCGCACCCGCGGTGGCCAGCGAATCGGGGACCGGGATGATTTCAAATCGATCGGCATACGTCAGATCGACCCGCAAAATAGCTTCGGCCGCCACCGCGACATCCGCGACCGTCGAATCCGTTTCAACGGTCGTCATGACGAGACCGGGCTGATAGCCGGGCGTATATGTGATGCCCAGGCGAACATCGCCGCGGTCCTGAGCCGGAAGAGCAACCGCGGTGGTCAGCAGCGCCGCGCCGGCCATGGACAGGGACCTGTGAAACGCACGTGTCATATGATTGGAAACCTCAGTTTCATCGGGAACTGGGATCGAAGTAGAAACTCAC
>CBDUXS010000068.1:0-6536 GCA_965371255.1 uncultured bacterium | reverse complement strand
CGCGAGATCGGAGTGCGCAAGGCGCTGGGAGCCCGGCGGCGTGACCTGCTGTTGCAGTTCCTGGTCGAGGCGTCCACACTTACGGCTCTGGGCGGCGCGATCGGGCTGGCGTTCGGCGGCGGCATTGCCTGGGTCGTCCAGGAGCTGACGCCGGTACCGGCCTCCGTGCCACTGTGGGCCGTAATCGTAGCACTGATCGCATCCGTACTGACCGGCGTCGGGTTCGGTCTCTACCCCGCGGCGCGCGGCGCTGCGATGGATCCGGTCGAAGCCCTCAGATACGAGTAATTCCTGGTCTCGGAGGGCTTGAATATGGCAGAGGCTGACCTCGATGTTCTGGCGATCGGCAGCCACCCGGATGACGTCGAGCTCACGTGCGGCGGGTCACTGATCAAGTGTGCTGACCGCGGCCGTCGTACCGGAATACTCGACCTCACGCGAGGAGAAACGGGCACGAGAGGATCCGCTGAGTTGCGCGCCGCAGAAGCGGCCCGCTCGGCAGAGATTCTCGGGGTCAGGTTGCGGTGCAATGCCGGACTGCCTGACGCTGCCGTGTTCAATACGCACGAGAGTCGGGACACCGTAGTTACGATCCTGCGCGAACTGAGGCCCAGGGTGGTCATCCTTCCGTTCCCTCAAGGCCGCCATCCCGACCATCGCCTCGGGTCGGAACTCGCCCGCGACGCGTGTTACCTTGCGGGTCTGGAGCGGTTCGGCGCCGGCGAGCCCCATCGCCCGCAAAAGCTGATATATGCCGCCAGCTTTCGGGAACATGCCGGCAAGCCCACGTTCGTGGTCGACATCGGAGCCCAGTTCGACCGTAAGATGGAAGCAATCCGTTGCTTCGCCTCGCAGTTTGACGACGCGGTCAAGGCCGGAGAGGCCTTCCCGACCGGACAACCGCTGTATGAGCTGATCGAGACGCAGAACCGCCACTACGGTTCGCTGATTCGCCGGGCATTCGGCGAACCTTTTCACACGGAAGAGACGATCGAGATCGACGATTTGTCGTCGCTGGGCGTCTCGACGTTTTGATGATGGATCGATAACGCGCAACTTGGCAGATATGAAAGATATGATCTATCTCGATCATGCGGCGTCATCGCCTCTCCGGTCCGAAGTCTGGGAGGCGATGGCCGCGGTTGTCGGCACGGCAGATTTCAATGCTGCGTCCATGCACGCGTGCGGCAGACGGGCACAAGAGACCCTCGAACGGGCGCGCGCCGACATCGCGAAGGTGGTTGACGCTTCCCGCGGCGAGGTATTTTTCACTGCTGGCGGTACCGCATCCGACAACGTGGCTGTGCTCGGCTTCATTCGACGGCGATTGTCGGAGAAGCCCCGTCTCGTCACATCCGTCATTGAGCACAAGGCGGTTCTTCTGGCGGCCAGACAGGCGGCCCTCGAGGGTGCGGAGGTCGAGTTTCTTCCGGTGGATGAGCATGGGCAGGTCGAGCCCGCGGCCCTGGATCGAGCACTCGCGGCCGACTCCAGCCGGCCTACGCTCGTATCGATCATGTGGGCCAACAACGAGGTCGGCACGATCCAGCAGATTCCGGAACTGGTCGAGATCACTCACCGCCATGGTGCGTTGTTTCACACCGACGCCGTCCAGGGATTCGGCAAGCTGGATATGAGCTACGATACCGCTCCGGTCGATATGCTCACGGCCACGGCCCACAAGCTGGGGGGACCGGTAGGCATCGGAGTCCTGGTGTGCAGGCGGGGGACCGGACTCGAGCCTATCGTCTACGGCGGTACTCAGGAACGGGGGGTGTGGCCCGGCACGCAGAATCCGGTCGGTGCGGTAGGGTTCGCGAAGGCCGTGGCGATGTGCGTCGGCGAGCGCGACGTTCATGTGCCCCACTATCTGTCGATGCGTGAGACGCTGGAGAATCGGTTCGCGAAGGAAATTCCAGACGTCGTCGTGCATGCTGAAGGCGCCGAGCAGCGACTCCCGAACGTGTTGAGTATCGGTATCCCGGCGTGTGACCAGGCGACCCTGCTCGTGGCCCTGGACATGGCGGGTGTGGCCGTGAGCAGCGGATCTGCCTGTAGCAGCGGATCGACCAGCGGGTCGCATGTGCTTGACGCGATGGGGCTGGGTCGCCAGGAGGATTACGCCGTGGTCCGGCTGAGTTTCGGTCCCGGTACTTCGGATGAGGACATTCAGGCCGCCGGCGATGCGGTTGTCGCGGCCACGACAGGCGCTCGGACGGCGCTCGCAAATTGACAATGGGCGGATCGATTCTGGTAGCCATGTCCGGTGGCGTCGACTCGAGCGTCGCAGCGGCCATCCTCGTCGACCGGGGTGCGCGAGTCGTAGGTGCGACGTTGAAGACGTTCTGTTATTCCGACCTGTCAGGCCCCGGCCAGACATGTTGCGGCCTGGAGGGAATTTCAGACGCCCGCTCCGTGGCCGCCCGCCTGGATATTCCACACATGGTGTTCGACGTCGAGAAAGAGTTCACCGACGACGTCATCAGTGACTTCGTCAGTGAGTACGCGGCGGGCCGAACTCCCATTCCATGCGTGCGATGCAACAGCTTCACGAAGTTCCGGGATCTGGTGCGCCGAGCCGATGCGCTGGGTTGCGAGGGCATCGCCACCGGACATTACGCCCGAGTCGTGGACAGAGATGGAACAGCATCTCTGGCTCGGGCCGAAGATGACCGGAAGGATCAGACATATTTCCTCTGGGGCATCCCTCGCGACGTTCTCGAGCGACTCCATCTTCCGATCGGCGATCTGCAGAAGGCCGCCGTCCGGGATACGGCGCGCAGGCTCGGTCTCGTGACAGCGGACAAGCCGGAATCGTTCGAGATCTGCTTTGTCCCGGACAACGACTACGCGGGAGTCCTGCGACGCTATCTGGGTGACGATCATCCAGCTCTGGTTCCGGGTCCGTTCGTGCTCGAGAGCGGTAAGATCTGCGCTGAACACGACGGATATGCCCGGTTCACCGTCGGTCAGCGCAAGGGACTTCCCGGTGGGTACTCCGAGCCGATGTTCGTGCTTGAAATCCGTCCGGACGAGCGAGAAGTCGTAATCGGGCCTCGCAGTTCGCTCGCCGCCTCGGCTCTCGTCGCCGGTGGCGCGAACTGGCTGGCCGATCCACCGGCTCCGGGCGACGAAGTCGGTGTCCGGATCCGGCATGGAGCGCCGATCGTCCCGGCGCGGGTCAAGGCATGCACGACGGATGGGTTCGAACTCGAGTTGCTCCTGCCACAGGACGCGGTCACGCCCGGGCAGAGCGCCGTATTGTACCGCGATGAAATTGTCCTGGGTGGCGGTGTGATTCACGCCGCATACCCGGCGACCGCTCAGTGCTTCAGCCCCTCGACTTCCGCCAGCTGTTCGAGTGCCGCCCTGCCCTCTGCCGATAGATCCTTCGGTACGCGGATCATGACTCGCACGAGCTGATCGCCCACCTGGTCGCCTCTAGCGACACCCTGACCTTTGATCCGAAATATCGTTCCACTCTGCGTACCCGGAGGGATTTTCAACACGATCTTCCTGTTGTCGACCGTACGCACTCGTACGCGGGATCCAAGCGTTGCCTGGGCCAGATTGATCGGAATTTCGCATACGAGATTCAGACCGTCCCGCTCGATGAACGGATCCTCTTTCACGCGAAACCTGACGATCAAGTCGCCGGCTCGCCCCCCGCCCGGACCGCGCTCCCCCTGGCCACTGACCCGGAGCCGAGAACCGTCGTCCGTGCCCGGGGGAACTCGTACGCTGATCTTTCTTCGTGTGGACACCTCGCCGCGCCCCTGGCAGGCGCTGCACGACTTCCGCGGCACCTTTCCCCGTCCATAACAGGCCGGGCAGGGCCGGGGAACGGAGAACGAACCCTGCCCGAAGGTGACAGAGCCATGCCCCTGACATTCCTTGCATGCATCAAGCGGTGATCCCGGGGCACCGCCGGTCCCGTCACACGTAGCACACTCTTCGCGAATCGGAACCGCGATCGTGACTTTTCCCCCCCGAACCGCCTTACGAAAAGATAATTCGACGAGGTACTCGACGTCGCGGCCGCGGGCGGGTCCCTGCCTCGGTTCTCCGGTCTTGCGACCGAAGTCAAAGATCGAACTGAAAATATCACCGATCCCGCCGAGGTCCTCGAAGCGGAAACCCCGCCCGTCCGTGGTCGCCCCGCTCGTTCTTCCCGCTGCCGACGGAAACCCGCCGAACCCGCCATAGCGTCGCAGCTGATCGTATTTCTTCCGACTCTCCGGTTTCGACAGAACGGTGTTGGCCTCGGAAATTTCCTTGAAGCGCTCGCCGGCGGCGTGGTTGTCGGGATTGGCATCCGGGTGATACTGCTTCGCCAGCTTGCGATAGGCCTTCTTGATCTCGGCCTTGGACGCCTTCTCGCCGACCCCCAGGATGGCGTAGTAGTCCTTCGTCCGAGTCGTCATTCGCCCCAGTTTCTCAGCAGGCTTCTAAGCCTCAGGTTCAGAATCCGCGACATACCGCCGCACTTCGACCTGCGAAGGCCGAACCAGCCGGCCGAGGAACGCGAAACCCTCGACGAATACCCGTGAGACGGTATCGTCCAGCTCGGGATCGTCCGTTTCCGTCGTCATGATCGCTTGATGATGCTCCGGATCGAAGGGCTGATCCACCGCGTCCAGCGGCGAAAGTCCGGCATCCTCCAGCTGTTTGCGCAGGTTGCGTAGAATCAACTCGATGCCCTCGTCGAGCGCCTTCACCGTCGTGCTCTCGTGAGGCGTATTCGCCACACGCGTCAGGTCGTCCAACGTCGGAAGGATCCGCAGGGCGAGATCCGCCTGGGCGAATGTGCGAGCTTCGGACAGCTCTTTGCGCGTCCGCTTCCGAAAGTTCTCGAACTCGGCTGCCAGGCGAAGATGGCGATCCTGCAGCGCCTCGAGTTCCTGTTCCGGCAAGATGTCCGCTTGTTCAACGTCCGCAGTTTCAGCGACCGCCTGTTCGGCGTTCACCTCCCCGTCGGCCGCAGCGGCTTCAGGGTCGTCCGGAATATCCTGATCGACTGAATCGATATTCACCTGCTGTTCCACCTCGGGATCGGTCACCGGCTCACCGTCCTCCGATCGCCGTCCCTTCCATGGGTTGAGCACCTCGCCTCCCATCAATATCAGTATCGTCCAGACTGCGTTACGTGGTGCGGCCTGTCGCAGCTACAAACTTGTCATACAAATCGGAAATCTCTCGGGCCGACCGGACGCCGACAAGTCGGCTCATGCGGCCCGTTGGCGCATCCAATCGATCAGATCCTCAATCACCCGACCCGAAACGGGATCCACATGCAATGGATGGAACGCATGCGCGTACTCGACAATCGTCGCGTCGGGAAGCGCTTGCCCAAGCGCCAACGCAGCTTCTGTGCTCGCAATCCGGTCTTCCCCTGCCAACTGGAGCAGCGTCGGGAGGCGCAAGTCCGCAGCGCCGGCCATCAGCCGCGTCTGCTCCGGTTCCAACGAGATCCAGTGGCCGGCACTGATTCTCCGCTGGACCAGGGGATCGGAGGCAAACGCCTCCTCCTCGTCCGGGTCGCGAAACAGGTCTTCGTCACGAATACCCGTGGCCAGCGTGTATCCAGGCATCGGGCCGCTCAGCAGGCTGGCCAGGGCCCGCTTCCAGCCCGGGACGCGAATCTGTGGAGCGATGAACGGCGTCAGCAGTATGAGTCCGGCGAGCCTGTCTTCGACGAGATGGACCTGGGCCCAACGCGCAGCAACGAGCCCCCCCAGCGAGTGGCCGAGCAAGTACCGGGGTGCACCCAGCCCGGCCTCGTCGGCGGCTGCCATCAACGCGTCAACCGCGCCGAGGTGGTCCACCTCGAAGTCCCTCAAGTGGCCTCTGGGCCCCGGCGACCGCCCGTGACCGTACAGATCGACCGCTAGAACATCGAATCCAGCTCGGCTGACCTTGGCTGCCAGCGGCGCATATCGGCCCGAGTGCTCCGACAGACCGTGGACGCATAGCAGGACTCCGAGGGCTGTCTCGGTCTGGCGCGTCCAGTGCCGTTGGTAAAGCTCGGCACTGTCTTCAGACGGCACCGGCGCACCCTCTCGCATCCATGCAGGCAAGCAACAGGCTGAGCGCCCCCGTAACTGCCTCGGCTCGAATGTGGTCCCGTTTTCCCGACGCCATCAGTGAACAGGTCGTTGTGCCGGAGGAACCTGCCGCCGCTAACCACACGGTGCCCACGGGCTTCTCGGACGAGCCGCCGTCCGGGCCCGCAATCCCGGTAATCGAGACGGCCCAGTCGGTGCCTGAGCGACCGCGAATCCCCTCCGCGAGCGCCTCCGCAACCTCCTCGGACACGGCACCGTGTGCGTCGATCAGAGCCGGCGGAACGTCGGCGAGTTCTGTCTTGGCAGCATCCGCATAGGTGACGACTCCGCCCCAGAACACATCGGATGCGCCAGGCAGTGCAGTGATCTCACGACCCAGCCACCCGCCGGTGCAGCTCTCGGCCGCCGAGAGCGTTTCGCTCCGCTGGCGTAACCTGGAGCACACTCGTTCGGCAAGCGGAATCAGGTCGG
>CBDUXS010000067.1:0-6550 GCA_965371255.1 uncultured bacterium | reverse complement strand
CCGTGAGCGCCGAGGTGGGTAGTGGCTGACTTTCTGCGGGCAATGGCCATCGCCTCGGCCCGCCGGGCCCGCACTGCCCGCACTGGCGAATCTGATGCCGACATTCGCCTGCGGGCGGCCGACGCACCACCGGCTGCGTCGCTTCGCCTTTCGGACACCGGGTTCGACGTGATCGCCGAAGTGAAGCGCCGAGCACCGGGACGCACGGCGCCGCTTACTTCGGTTTCCCTGGACCCGGAACTACCGATTCGTCTGGCGACGGCATACGCCGAAGCCGGGGCGGCCGCCGTGTCAGTCCTCACGGAACCACTGGCGTTCGGGGGACACCTGGATGATTTGACCCGGGTTGTGGATACCCTGGACGAGCAAAATTCAGCCGTGTCTGCCATGCGCAAGGACTTCCTCGTCGATCCGTATCAACTATTTGAGACTCGGGCCGCCGGTGCCGGCGGCGCCTTGCTGATTGCCGACCTCCTGGAACCCGATGCGGTGGACCCGATGCTGGACGCTGCGGCGGCGACAGGCCTTTGGTTGCTCGTGGAGGCCTTCGCGGACGCCCGTTTCCCGGTTGCCGTAGACATCGCACGGCGGGCGCGGGCTCGTGGCGTCACGGCGCTGGTTGGAGTAAACACGCGTGATTTACGCACTCTCGATGTCGATCCGGATCGTCTGCAGCGAATGGCCGGGCAGCTGCCGGCTGACATTCCGGCCGTGGCGGAAAGTGGACTTCAAACGGAGCCGGACGCCGCCGGTGCGTCACGCCTGGGCTATCGGCTGGCATTGGTCGGCACCGCGCTCGTCACGGCTCGCAATCCGGTTGCCCTGTTGTCGGGGCTGATCCGGGCGGGGCGGACGGCGAGAGGCGAACCATGAGGATCAAGATTTGTGGGGTGACGGATGGCCGGACGGCAGCAGCTGCCGCCACCGCGGGCGTGGATGCAGTCGGCTTTGTTTTCGCCGACTCCCCGAGGCGCCTGAAGCCCACCGAAGCCTCGCGGATCGCCGCAGATCTGCCACCCGATATCGAGCGCGTAGCTGTGTTCCGGCTGGCGAAAATGGATGATGTCCTTCGCGTGCTCGATGAGTTCGCCGGGGCCACGGTTCAAACGGAGCCACAACCAGACCTCGTTGCCGCGCTGGGCAGCCGTCTGTTACCCGTCCTCCATGACGGAGACAATCTCGAGGACGAGGCGGCCGCGGTCCCGCCGGGATTGCCGGTGCTGCTGGAGGCCGCCGGATGCGGCGGGCGCGGAATCCAGCCCGATTGGTCACGCGCCAGTCGGCTGGCGCGGCAACGCCGGACGATGCTCGCCGGCGGCCTGCACGCCGACAATGTGCTTGATGCGATTCGAACCGTCCGGCCGTGGGGCGTAGACGTCAGCAGCGGTGTCGAGACGTCCCCCGGTGTAAAATCTCCCGATCTGATTGCCAGGTTCGTGCGGGCGGTAAGACGCGGCGAGGCGAAGGAGACCACGTGATGCACGAGAAACCTCAGACGGAAAAACAGGCGGACTTACAGGACCTGATCTGTGGCCGGCTGCCCGACGCGCGGGGGCGGTTCGGTCCGTTCGGCGGACGATTCGTTCCGGAGATGCTGGTCGGAGCGGTCGAGCGCCTGGAGCGCGAGGCACGACGAGCCCTGGCGGACCAGGAGTTCGTCGACCGGCTCCACACGGAACTCCGATCGTGGGTAGGCCGACCCACGGCGCTTACTCGAGCGGATGGACTGGGCCGGCGGTGGAACGCCGAGGTGTGGCTGAAGCGAGAAGACCTCACCCATACCGGGGCCCACAAGATCAACAACGCCATCGGCCAGGCGCTCCTGGCAAAGCAAATGGGCGCCGATCGCGTCGTGGCCGAGACCGGAGCCGGCCAGCATGGTGTGGCGACCGCGGCGGCCTGTGCCCGACTCGACATTCCCTGCACGGTATACATGGGATCGATCGACGCGAAGAGACAGGCACCCAACGTTTTGCGGATGCGCCGGCTGGGTGCTGAGGTCGTCCAAGTGATGACCGGGGATCAGACCCTGCGCGCAGCGATCGACGAGGCACTTCGGGACTGGGTTTCCGACCCGGAAGGCACCTACTACTTGCTTGGTTCCGCCGTCGGTCCGCACCCCTACCCGTGGCTGGTTCGCAGCCTGCAGTCGGTGATCGGACGCGAGGCCCGGGAACAGATGCTCGAGTCGGCGGACGGCCTGCCCGACGTAGCGATTGCCTGCGTCGGAGGCGGAAGTAATGCGATCGGGCTGTTTCACGCGTTCATCGCGGATCCGGAGGTCGACCTGCTGGGCGTCGAGGCCGGAGGATCAGGCCGGGAACCCGGACACCATGCGGCGACGATTGCCCACGGACGGGAGGGAGTGCTGCATGGCAGTTACTCTCTGCTGCTCCAGGACGAACACGGACAGGTGGGCGACACTCACTCGATCTCAGCCGGGCTGGACTACCCCGGCGTGGGCCCGGAGCATGCCTTCCTGGCGTCGATCGGACGGGCGTCCTACACGACAGTGTCCGACGAGGAAGCGCTGGCCGCGCTCGAAGAGTGTTGCGCCGCCGAGGGAATCCTTCCGGCGCTGGAATCGGCGCATGCGCTGGCCGGCGCCCGCACCTGGGCCGCCGGTCGCCCCGGCTCCAGGATTCTCATCGGCCTGTCCGGACGAGGGGACAAGGACATGCCTACCTTGGAAGCCTGTTGAGGAACCGGGTGAAGATAACGTGACTCAGACGGGAGCCATCCGACTCGAGCAGGCTATTCGGTCGGCTACGGAGCGGGACGAGCCCGCGCTTGCGGCATTCCTTACAGCGGGATTTCCCGCGCGAGAGGGATTCGCCGACGTGGTGAGCCGGGTCGCTGACCATGCGGATATCATCGAACTGGGCGTGCCGTTTTCAGATCCGATGGCCGACGGCATCACGATTCAGGACTCCAGCCGTCGCGCGCTGTCGGACGGTGTGACCCTGTCATGGATCCTCGAGCTCGTCGCCGACCTCCGCGTACCCGTTCCCATCGTGCTGATGAGTTACTTGAATCCGCTTCTCGCGCGCGGATTCGATCAACTCGCCGACGATGCCGCGGAGTCCGGAGTGGCCGGTTTCATCGTGCCCGACCTGCCGTTCGATGAAGCCGCTCCGCTGCGGAGCGCGCTGACCGCCCGGGACGTGGCACTCGTTCAACTCGTCACCCCACTGACTCCCGTCGATCGACAGAAGCGGATCGCCGCTTCCAGTCAGGGGTTCGTGTATGCAGTAACCCGGACGGGAACGACGGGCGGCGACTCGACCGATGCGCCCTCCAGTATCGAATCCTACCTGCGAGGTCTTCGCTCCGTTTCGCCCGTGCCCGTGCTGGCGGGGTTCGGGATTCGGACGGCCGAGCATGTGCATGCGCTCGCGGGGGCCGCTGACGGTGTAATCGTCGGAAGCGCACTGGTCGAATGTCTCGCGTCCGGGAACGATCCGGCAGAATTCCTCAAACGCCTCCGGCATCCGGGGGGAGTAGGCCAATGATTGCGGTAATCGACAGGGAGTGCTCTCTGCGCGCGAAGGCTGAAGTGGTGCGATTCTTGGAGGGGCAGGGTCTCCGCGTGCAAGTGAGCGAGACTGAAACGGAAAGCCTGCTGGCAGTTATCGGCTCGCCGCCCCCGGATCTGGCCGATCGCCTCGAGGCGATGCCCGCCGTGCAGGAGGTCAGGCGGGACAGCCCTCCGTATACGCTCGTTTCGCGTGAGCATCGGCCGGAGTCGAGCCGGGTTCGGGTCGGTAATGTTCAGATTGGCGGCGACGAGATCGTGGTGATCGCCGGACCCTGCGCCGTCGAGAGTCGCGAAGGACTTCTGGAGGCCGCACGAGCCGTGGCCGACGCCGGCGGAGCGCTTTTGCGTGGTGGAGCCTTCAAGCCCCGCACCTCGCCTTACAGCTTTCAGGGTCTCGGAGAGGCCGGCCTCGCGCTACTGGCCGAGGCGCGGGAGGTCACCGGGCTGCCCGTGGTTACGGAAGTCGTGGCGCCGGAAGACGTCGAACTCGTCGCCGCGTACGCCGACATGCTGCAGATCGGCGCCCGAAACATGCATAATTTCCGGCTCCTGTCGGCCGTGGGTGAGCAGCCGAAGCCCGTGCTGTTGAAGCGCGGACTCATGGCAACGATTGAAGAGCTGCTGCTGGCGGCCGAATACGTGCTCTCGGCGGGCAATCCCCGACTTATTCTTTGCGAACGCGGCATCCGCACCTTCGAGCGCGCCACGCGCAATACGCTGGACATTTGTGCGGTACCCCTGCTCAAGGAGGCGACTCATCTGCCGGTTCTCGTGGACCCGAGTCACGCCGCAGGACGACGCGAACTCGTACCGGCGCTGGCGCGGGCCGGAATCGCCGCCGGAGCGGACGGACTGATCGTGGAGATGCACCCTCATCCCGATCGCGCGTTCAGTGATGGACGCCAGAGCCTGACACCCGAGGGATTCGGATCGATGATGGACGGCCTCGAAGGAATCGCCGCCGCAATGGGTCGGCAGCTGTTGAGGCCTCAGGCCTGAATCTGCGGGATCCAGTGCGCGAAGGCTTCCAGCAGTGACGCGATGACCTGTCGGGCTTTCTCATCGACCAGCACGCCATCGGTGACATGGCCCCCGATGCCCATCAGGTGCACCTCTGGCCTGGACATGACGATCGCACCGGCGCCGGCGAGCGCCTGACGAAGCTGCGGCTGTGCCCGGGCCGTACCCAGACGGCCGGGTGTAGCCCCGAGTACTGCGGTCGGCTTTCCGGAAAGGACCGATTCGGGGTCAGCTCCCTTCCGTGACGCCCAGTCAAGCGCGTTCTTCAGCACTCCCGGAATTCCGCCGTTGTACTCCGGCGTTGCGATGAGCAATCCGTCGGCCCGTCGGATCGCGTCCTTCAGCGCGGTAACCCCCGCCGGGTCGCCTTCAGCTTCGACGTCCTGATTGAACAGAGGGACGTCGCCGATTCCATCGAACAACTCTATCGCGAGATCTCTCCGGGCCAATTCATCTGCGCTTTGCAGAATCACCCGGTTGTAGGACGCCTTTCGAAGGCTCCCAGCGATCGCACACACTCGCCAGATCTTGCCCGTTTCAGTCATTGTATCGACTCTCCTCGATTACTCGATCAGAACCCGCCGCTGCACATCAAGGTTATCGCCGGCGGTCTTACTTTGTTTTGCAAAGTACTTGACAGCACGAATTCCGCAACCCATACTCGTGACATGAACCAGCACGATTTCGGCCAACGGGCGGAGGAAAACCTCCGGTTCATCCGGTCTACGATGGAGCGTTCCACGCGATTCACGGCCGTTTCCGGCTGGGGCGGCGTAGGTATGGGTATTGTGGGTCTGGCCGCGGCCGTGACGGCGATGCGCTACGCCGTCGGGAGCCGGGCGTGGATGCTGATCTGGCTGCTTTCAGCGGCCGTCGCGGCCCCGATCGGGTCCATCGCTATCTGGCGCAAAGCACTGCGTACCGGCGAGGCGTTTGCCGGTGCCGCGGGACGGGCCTTCGCGCTGTGTTTCTTCCCCGTGGTCGCTTCGGGCGCGATTATCACCTGGACAATCGCCGCCACCGCCCCTACTGCCCTGCCCGCCGTCTGGCTTTCGATGTACGGCGCGGCCATCACGGCAGGGGGGGCATTTTCCGTACGCGCCCTGCCGGTCATGGGAATGGGATTCCTGGTTCTCGGTACCGCAGCGGCGCTGGCTCCTGCCTGGGGAAACACGGGTCTCCTGCTCGGATTCGGGGTCTTGCAGGTCACGTTCGGAGTCTACATCGCGGCCCACTACGATGGCTGACGGGAGCGCGGCGGCCAGGATGAACGATGCCACACCACCGACGGCACCGTCGGAGGCGATCCAACTCGATTCGCTGATTCATGAGCGGGTGCGCCTGGGAATCGTGAGCGCCCTCGCCGGGCACGAACGGGTCGGGTTCGTCGAACTCAGAGATTCTCTGCGGATAACAGACGGCAACCTGAGCGCCCACGCACGCCGTCTAGAGGATGCCGGTTATTTGACCTGCCACAAGTCGTTCGTCGGGCGTACCCCACGGACGGAATACTCGCTCACCGATCAGGGACGGGCCGAGTTGAACCGTTACCTGGACCACCTGGAGTCGATCATCCGTTCGGCACGAGGCTGATCGACAGAAGGACGAGATGATGAAATTCACACGATGTGCGGGGACAGCCGCCCTCGCTGGTCTCCTGGTGCTTGCCGCCGGCTGCACGATGCCCGACCCGCCCGAACCAGAGGCCGGCACATTTGATTGGACGACTTACGAGAACGGCACGGTCGGTTTTGCACTCGAGCACCCGGATAACTACCGCGCGGAGACGGAGGAGGGCGGGACCTCGGTGCTGTTCCGGACGGATCGAGGCGTGCCCGTCAAGGTCTATTGGACGACGGAAGCGAAGTCGAAGGGACACGGACTCTGGTTCGGCAAGGCGCCGATCGGAAAGATCTCCCTTGCCGGCCTTGAGGGCCATCTTTACGAATACACACATTGCGACGGGCCGTTGTGCTCCACGATGAAATCTTA
>CBDUXS010000066.1:0-6602 GCA_965371255.1 uncultured bacterium | reverse complement strand
GTCCGGCGCTATTTCGCATCGTCGCGTGACGGATGGGGAGATCGTCACCGAACTGGACTGGATACCGGATGGCGACGTTTCGATCGGCCTGACCGCCGGCGCATCGACTCCGGACAGCCTGATCGGGAGAACCGTCGAGCGGATACTGCTTACGGCTGGCCTGGATCCAGCGGAAGTACTGGCGGGGGTGGCGACCGGATAGAGGGAGAAAACGCAATCACCCTCAGCCGACCTTCCATCCTGCCACACAGTCCTTCACAAGACCCCCAAACTGTTCTGGCGTATCCCACGGTACGCGATGACCGGCGCGCGGGATGACGGCCTGCCTGGCCATCCGTATCAGTGGCACGGCGCTGGACGCGATCGCCGTGAACGTCTCATCCAGCTCGCCCGTCACCCACACAACGGGGCATTCGATCTGGTCGAGTTCCGGCCGCAGATCGTCCTGTTCCGACAGCGACCACAGCCCGAGGCCTCGCCGTCGTGCCCTGCGGTCGGGAGGGAGCGGCCTTTCAATCATCCCATGGAGAGCCGCGAGAACCGGCTGACTCGTCCACTCCCGCCGAAATTCGCTCCAGGGTCGTTCATCAAATCGCCCGGCCCACTCGTGATCGTGCTCGCGGCGTGCGAGGCGGGCTTTCCGGTCTGCCAGCCCCGTGTGCGGAGCCACGAGAATCGCTCCTGTCCACTGAAGCGGAGCGTCAATCAGCGCATGGAGGCCGAGGCGGGCTCCCATCGAGTAGCCCAGCAGGATCGGGTTTTCATCCGCGGCGGCAACTCGTCGGTTGAATGCCTTCGCCGCGGCGCGCAGGGGCAGCTCGTACTCGTCAGCCCATAGATCCACGGCGACGAGACGGCCGGGGCCGAGCGAATCCCCCAAGTCGCGCCAGTCTTCCGCGTCACCGAACGCACCGTGCAGCGCCCAGATCATTCGCCGAGCCGACTTCCGCCGGCAACTTTCATCTCACCTCCCGGTAGTACAATCGGACGCAATCTGGCGCCATGCCGAATCCTCGGTATCGGGGAAGTCTGCGGTGTCAGTCGCGTCGCGGGCAATCCAATGCATGAATGCAAGGAGCTGATCATGAAGTCTCTTCGTGCGACCATCCTGTGTGCCACCGTGATGTTCGGGTCCGTGGCGCCCCTCTCGGCGCAGGACAGCGACCGACCGCCCGTGGAGCATCGAGGCATGTGGCTGAGCGGCGGGCTCGGTGGTGGGTCTACGGATAACGATGAAGGCGGGTTCGTCAGCAACGAGGATGACGGCGGACCGGCCGCGTACTTCCGTCTCGGCGGAACGGTGTCCCAGCACATTCTGTTGGGCGGCGAGGTGATCGGCATGACGTTCGACCGGGACGGTACGGACGTGAGCTTCGCCAACGTGACGTTTACGCTGCTCTATGATCCAGCGCAGCCCGGCGGATTCTTCGCCAAGGGAGGCATAGGATTCGCCAGCGTGATGACGAGCCTGGACACCGGCGGCGGCACGTTTACGACGGACGACGAGGGCTTCGGCGTAACGCTCGGTGTGGGGTACGATATCCGCATCGGAGACAACCTGTACCTGACGCCGAACCTTGATTTTCTGCTGCAGGCGTATAGCGACGATCGTGACGCCTCGCTGGCGCTGTTCACGATTGGACTGGGGATTTACTAAAGGCGAGAGCCGATCTTCAAGGCTCCGCGTCTGAACTGAGCCGCTCCCGAGCCGCCTCCAACTGCTCGAGGACGCGCGCACGCGAGGAGCCTCCAAGAGCACGCCGGCGCTCGAGTGACCGCTCAGGATCCCACAGATCGTGCGGCAGCTCTTCGAGTCGAGGATCCAGCGTCGCCCGCTCGGTCGTCGAAACCGCGGCTACGGAGACGCCGAGCTCCTCCGCCCGCAGCACCAGGAACCCGGAGAGCTCGTGCGCTTCCCTGAACGACATCCCGGTCTCGACCAGGTGATCGGCCAGGTCGGTCGCCAGGACGGCCGGGTCTCCGCTTCCGGCACCGGACCCGATCTCCAGCGTGGCAACGGTGCCGGTGAGTACGCCGAGAACTTCACTGAGTCGGCGCTCGGCATCGAGCAGGGCGAGCTTATCTTCCTGGAGGTCCTTGTTGTAGCCCGTCGGCAGGCCCTTCAGCGTTGCCAGGTAGCCGGCCAGAATGCCCAGCAGGATTCCCCCGGTCGCCCGAGCCAGTTCCGCGCCATCCGGATTCCGCTTTTGCGGCATGAGGCTCGATCCGGTTGAATAGCCGTCGGCGATGCGGACGAGCGAGAACTCCGCGGACGAGTAGACGATCAGATCTTCAGCGAGACGCGTAAGGTCGATGGCCGTCTGCGTCCATGCGAACAGCAACTCGCTCACCCAATCCCGCGCACCCACGGCGTCGAGTGAATTCTCACAGGCGCCGCAGAATCCGAGCGCCATGGCGAGGCGGTTTCGATCTACGGGGAGACTCGTTCCCATCCCGGCCGCAGACCCGAGGGGCAACCGGTTCACGCGGGCCGTCGCATCATCCAGTCGCCCGCGGTTTCGATCGATCGGCCAGAAATGGGACAACAACCAGTGGGCCGCGCGCGTCGGCTGCGCCTGTTGCAGATGCGAGTATGCCGGAATGATGTCGTCCACCATGCGCGTCGCCGTCTCGACGATTGCCGACTGAAGCGCCTCGCAAGCCTCGTCGATGTGTGCCGCGGCGTCCATCGCCCAGAGTCGGGAGTCCGTCGCTACCACGTCGTTGCGGGAACGTCCCAGCCTGATGAGACTCGCCTCGGTTCCGACTTCCTGTTCCAGCCAGCGTTCGATAAGGCTGTGAATGTCCTCGTCGGGTTCAGACTCCGGTGAGCCCGCTTCGAGCCGTTGCGCGACTTCGTCGAGGCCCGCGGCAAGCCGGTCTGCGGTGTCCGCCGGGACCGCCTCGATACGGACCAACTCGTCCAGCCAGGCACGGTCTACACGCAGCTCATAGGGCCATAGTCTCCAGTCGTATCCAAGCGATCGATTGATCCTGTCGAGCGCCCGGGCCGTGCCTTCCGCGAAGCGTCCGCCCCACAGGCCACCGGAGGTTGGAGAATCGTCCATCAGTCCAGCCAGTCACCCTCGGGCAAGGAGCCTGCGGCTGCCTTCTCCGACGGGGGCTCGACGGGAATCAGATCCCCGTGTCCCTGGATACGGTAGGAGAGTCCGAACAGCCGGATGAAGCCGGTGGCATCCGAGTGGTCGTACAGGTCGCTCGCCTCGAACGTGGCGTATTCTTCCGCATACAGTCCCATGGAACTCTCGCGGGCGGCCACCGCCACCGTGCCCCGGCACAGATGAAGCGCGATGGATCCGGTTACGCGCTCCTGGGTCACCGCGACGAGGGCGTCGAGGGCCTTCTTCTCCGTGCCCCACCAGCGACCTTCGTACACCAGGGTCGCGTAACGCAGTGCCGCAGCGTCTTTGAGTTCCAGTGTCCGACGGTCGAGCACGAACTGCTCGAGCTCGTTGTGCGCGACGTGAAGCAGCGTACCGCCCGGTGTCTCGTACACGCCGCGCGACTTGAGGCCCACAATTCTATCCTCGATCAGATCAACCCGGCCGACGCCATGCCGCCCCCCGATCGCGTTCAACTCCTCGAGCAACTCGAGCGCGGAAACACGTCGCCCGTTCACAGCGACCGGAGTGCCCGCCTCGAACTCGATCTCCACCCGCTCTCCGCCTGCCGGCGCCTCCGACGGATCGACCGATATCAGGAACATGCCCGACTCCGGCGCATTGGACGGGTTCTCGAGCGGTCCGCCTTCGTGCGACACGTGCCAGACATTGCGATCGCGTGAGTAAACGCTCGTCTTCGGCGGTGGCAACGGCACGCCGGCCGACTTCCCGTACGCCTCCGCGTCCGCGCGTCCCCGGATATCCCACTCCCTCCATGGCGCGATCACGGTGAGGTCGGGAGCGAGCCGGCCAAACGTCAACTCGAACCGCACCTGGTCGTTGCCCTTGCCCGTACAGCCGTGAGCGAGCGCGTCGCAGTTCTCGCGTCGAGCGGCGCGCACGACTTCGCGGGCGATCAATGGACGCGCCATGGCCGTGCCGAGCAGGTACTTGCGTCCGTAGACCGCACCGGCCCGCAACGTGGGCCAGACGAAGTCTTCAACGAACTCGTTTCGGACGTCCACGACATGACAGGATACGGCTCCGGCGGCGTGCGCTCGTTGCTCGATCTCGTCGAGATCCTCGCCTCCCTGGCCGACGTCGACGACGACACACACGACCTCCGCGCCATAGGTCTGCTTCAGCCAGGGCACGGCGACAGAGGTGTCCAGGCCACCCGAGAATGCCAGCGCCACCTTGTTGACCTGAGAACGCGTCACGATCCCGACACCGGCAAAACCTCGTGGGTTTCGACAGGAGACCGGAACTGGCAATCCAGTCCGATCGGATGACTCCATTCGACGGTCGCGTCATCCGGGGACCAGCACAGAAATACCGCCCGCCCGCCTTCCTCCGACCTGAAATCGACGTGGCCGGTAGAGCCGCGGTAGGTACAGCCGACCTGGGCCAGCTCGGCCAGGCAGGCCTCGAAACGGGTCGTGATGTCCGCCACCTCCAGCCGCAATCCCTCCAGCTCCGGCACATTGGCGCCGGCGCGCCGGGACCGGATGCGGGCGTCCTTCAGCCGAGGCAACACCGCCTCGAGCGCTCGATTGTCCCGCTGAATGTCAGTCACGATCTGCCTCACGAGCGGCAGTGTGGCGGTGGCCTCGTCCTGTTGGAACACTTGATCGGTTTCTGTTGCAATCATGCCTGTTCGTCGTGTTTTGGATTCTCGGTTTGGTCTCGTGCGGGGGTCCGGGCAGCCCGAAGTTCTATCCGCAGCCCCCCGACCACGGATGCGACAGCGTTATACAGGGCCGCCGCGATCGCGGTCAACAGCCCTCCCGCGACGCCGTAAGCGAACGGGACGACAATGAGCGCCCACGCTCCGAGGCGCTCGACGATGCTGGCCTCCGTTCCCGCCGGCACGTCCAGGCCGGCGACCACGGCCAGGCCGATTCCCACCAGGAATCCGATAAGCCCGTGCAGGGCCATCCCGACCAGGAATGCAGAGGAAGTGCTGATACGCCGGATCTGTAGATGCATGCGGCACAGGATAGCTGTATCGTTTGCGCATGAGCAACAAACAGGAAAAAGCCTCCGGGCTGCTGGGTCCGGAGCAGGCGGAGGCCGTCGAAGCCGAAGATCGAACCAAGCCGATTCCCGGCGGCGAGCCGCAGTGCCCGGACTGCAAGTCGGCCATGCTTCGGCATGTCGAAAAGCATCCGGCACCGCGCGGCGGCAGTTCTCCGTTTCGCGTGCGCCTCGTGTGCTCGTCGGATGACTGCGGTGCCTGGACGGTCTACGACTGGTGAATCCTCAAATGGGTACGTCGAATTCCTGGGCGCGAAACCGCTGCCCGGTCACTTCCCTCGCGGCATCCGACACCAGGTAGACAAACACGTCCGTCACTTCGCCCGGCAGGGGCAGCGTCAACGGATCCTCGTCGGGGTAGGCCGCGGCTCTCATCTCCGTTCGCATCTTTCCCGGGTCCACGGCGTTGGAGCGGATGCCATCGTCGCCGAGCTCGCCCGCAAGCAATTCGGACAGCGCCTCGAGGCCGTTCTTCGAGGTGCAGTAGGCGCCCCAGAAGGGTCGGCCGTGGTCGCCCACCCCGGACGATACGTGAATCATCGCTCCCCTCGTTTCCCGCAACGACGGAATCGTCTCACGCGCGCACAGGAACGCCCCGGTAAGGTTTACCTCTACGACTGATCGCCACGCGTCGAGCGGGTACGATTCGATGCCCACGCGGGGGCCAAGCATGGAAGCGTTGTTGATCAGCGCATCGATTCGGCCGAACCGATCGCGAGTTGCCCCGACCCATCCTGCCACGGCGGCCTCGGATGTGATATCTACGGTACCGGCGAGAACCTCATGTCCGGCGCCGCTCAGTTCGTCAGCCAGTGCGTCCAGCTCACCCGATCCGCGGGCGCAGATCGACACGGCCGCTCCGCCAGCGGCAAAGCGTCTGGCGAGGGCTGCGCCGAGGCCTTTCGAGCCCCCCGAGATCATTACCACTTTTCCTTCGACCACGAGAATTCCTTCCCGGAATGTGGATTCGTTGACGCTTCGGTCGCGTCCGGGTTAGCCTGACTCCATGACGACCACGACCGTCGGCAACCTCCCGCCCAGAGTAACCGGCCAGGTTCCGGGACGGCTGTCCCGTGCCCTGACGCGCCGGCTTGCCGAGGTGGAATCCCGCAATGTCACCTATCGATCGCGCGAGTTCCCCATCTTCTGGCGCAAGGCGCGCGGCAGCAACGTCTGGGATCCGGACGGGAATCGCTACGTCGACCTTACCGCCGGATTCGGGGTCGTCGCTGCGGGTCACGGCAATCGACGCATCGCCGCTGCGATTCGTACGCAAATTACCCGTCAGATGCACGGACTCGGCGACGTTCACCCGCCCGTGGCGAAGCTGCGCCTGCTGGAGGCACTCGCCAGGCGGTCTCCGCTGCCGGATCCGCGGATCATCCTGGCGAATTCGGGCAGTGAGGCAGTGGAGGCGGCACTCAAGACCGCCCGGCTCGCCAC
>CBDUXS010000065.1:0-6624 GCA_965371255.1 uncultured bacterium | reverse complement strand
GTCACGCTTGATGAAATCAGGATCGCGGCGGACCGGATCGAGTCCGTGGCTGTGCGCACACCGCTGCTCGCCTCGAGACTCCGGCTCCCGGACACCGACCGGGCGTGTCGCATATGGCTGAAGTGCGAGTCTCTGCAGCACGCGGGCGCATTCAAGCTGCGCGGCGCGTATAACCTCATTGCCTCACTGAGCGAGACGGACCGCTCCCGCGGTGTCGTCACCTACTCATCAGGCAACCACGCCCAGGGAGTTGCGTGGAGCGCCCGTGAGTTGGGCCTGTCGGCAACAGTCGTGATGCCGGTCGATGCTCCCTCCGTAAAGCGGGATGCCGTAATCGAAATGGGTGCGCTCGTCGAGCAGGTCGGTACGACGACGATCGAACGGCAAGCCCGGGCTGAAGAGATCGTCGCGACGGGGGGTGGCGTGATGGTCCCGCCGTTCGATGACCGGCGCATCATCGCCGGCCAGGGCACCGTCGGTCTCGAGATTCTCGATCAACTGGCTGCCGCATCTTCGGATGCGAAACCACTTCGTGCCGGTCTCGTTGTGATTCCGATCGGTGGTGGAGGCCTGATCTCGGGAGTCGCGGCGGCCATACGGCATCTGTCTCCGCACACGCGGATCATCGGCGTAGAGCCTGAGGGCGCCCCGAAGATGCGCAGGTCGTTGGACGCAGGTCACCCGGTGACGCTGTCCAGCATCGACACCATCGCTGACGGCCTGAAGCCGATCCGTCCGGGCGACTTGACTTTCGCTCACGTCGACCGATTGGTGGACGACGTTGTCACCGTAACGGACCGGTCGATTCGCGACGCGGTGCTGTGGTGCTACCGACGCCGGCTCGTCGTGGAACCGAGCGGAGCTGCGAGTCTGGCCTGCCTGCTCGATGGGGTCATCGTGCCGCCCGATTCCGGCGAGACGGTCGCGATTCTGTCGGGAGGCAATCTCGAGCCCGAGTTGCTGCAGCGCTGGATCAACGAGGAGCGCTCGGGTGGCTGAACTGTTCGCAGCGATTACGGTGTCGGTACGAAAGAACCAGGCCGGAATAGAGCAGACTGTACTGGAGGCTGGATATTCTCTTGGTCTGCGCGTGTCGGGATTGCTGCCCCTCGTCATTTCGTCGCTCGATGACGAAGCGACACGCGATCGGATGATGGCGGCTTCGAGCGCCCTCGTACTGACGGGCGGCGAAGATGTAGCTCCCAGCCGGTATGGCGAAGAGTTGGACGGGGCGCGGTCAGTCAGCCTGGACCGGGACGCGATGGAACACGATCTGCTGGTCCGGGCGCTGGAGCGGGGGATTCCGGTTCTGGCGATCTGTCGAGGCATGCAGGTGCTCAACGTTACGCTCGGCGGCTCCCTGCACCAGGATCTGGCGAGGGACTTCGACGATACGATCGATCACGACAGGTGGCTTGAATTCGATGCGCCCATCCACCCGGTTCGATTCGAAGGAGAGGAGTTGCTCAAGAACATTTGCGACAACGGCGTAAGCGAGCAGAACTCTGCGCACCATCAGGGCGTGAATCGCCTGGCCCGCGACCTGACACCCGTAGCCTGGACGCCGGACGGACTGATCGAGGCTGTCGAGTACCAACGCCCCGGCGCAGCCTGGACGGCCGGTGTTCAGTGGCATGCGGAACGCCGGATCGACATGGATTGCGGGATGAATCGTCGCTTGTTCGAGCGTTTGGGCGACGCCGTCCGCGGGTTCGACAGCCCGAACGGGCCCAGGCTTCTTCGGTGACGGAAGCACGGAATGGCTGACGACGTCCTGACGCTCGACGTATTGGTGGACGGCGAGGGTGTTCAGCGAGCCGCCGATGTTCGTCGTGAGCCGGACGGCATCCGGTACGGCGACCGGCTCGTTCCATGGCGCGACGTCGTGTGGGTCTCACGCCGATCGAGGCTGATCCTGGTGTTCTCCGAGACTGTCAGCCTGGCGGTCCAGGCAGCAGAGGAGGTGCTCGACGATCTCGAGGGCTGGGTGGATGAGGGTGTCGACCAGACGGAACTTCGCCGACGCCTGATCAGACAGCTGGGCCATGAAGTCGTAGTGTTCATCGCCGGATCTGCCGTCGAGGGGTCGCTCGACGGCGCGTCGGTGCGGGGACTGTTTCTTGTGGCCGTCACGCGGCGGGCAGTCTACCTGTTGTCCGGTACGAGCCAACATTCCATGCCATGGCCCGTCGATGATGTGAAGCACCAGATTTCCGGACCCGGTGAGGCCGGTGGTGACTCCGTGCTCCTGGTCAGGGGGAACGACGGGATTCGATTGCGATACTTGTTTCCCAAGGAGATTTCGGCGCTGGCCACTGCCTGCCGCATGACTCCGCCCGTGTCCGGGTCGGCAGCAGTGCGGCCCCTGGAATTGTTCAGCCGGAAGGAAGTGTCGCCGCCACCGCCGGCAGGCCTGCCGGAGTTTTCGGTCGCCGCCGGCGCTCTTCACGAAGTAGCGAATCGTGCGGCTGCGAATGTTCCGGGCGAACTCCAGGTTCGCGCGCTCATCGGGCTTGGCTTTTTCGAGGCGCACTTCCTCGAATTGGGGGAAATCGCCCTGGGTCCGTTGCTGCTCAGGAAGTCGGCGGCCTCCACCGCGGATAGCCTGCGGAAGGCGGCGGAAGCGATGGATGCCGCAGGCCTGCAGGATGACACTCGAGCCGCCGTCGCCTCGGCAGCGGATCGCATGATGGAGGTGTTCGTTCAAGAGACAAGGCGGGTGGCGGAGATCCGCGGGATCGACCTGGAAGAGCGGGAGAAACGGGTGCCGCTGATTCCGAGGGAGATACGTGACCGACTGCTCGGCCGGATGCAGGCGCCGTTCGACAGGCTGTGGTCCCGATTCGAGGGCCTGGATGGCGAAGCATACCTGTTGATTGAAGTGCTCGATGAATACGAGCAAGGCTCGCCGGGCGAGGACGACGGTCGTGTCGGGGAAGCAGCCGAGCAATGGAGGGCCACGCTGAGCAGATTGGACAAGGGTTATGTTGGTGCCTGGCGCGAGCTGGTGGAAGAAATCGAGAAGACCTGGTCGACGGAGTTGCTGCCGCGACTCGTGCAGGTGGCGACCGAGGAGCGCAGTGGCGTACCCGAGTGGGTCCAATTGGCGGGTCTCGGCTTTTTGACCTTGCTGCTCGCAGTGGCACTAGTATTCGTACTCCTGGTATGAAGCCCGGTAGAAGGGGATCGGCCGATACAGGTCGCGTCCCGCAAATCTTGCAAGGAGCTTGAAGTTGGGAAACAAAGGGAGCGGGAAAAGCAAGGCGGCGAAGGGGCGGGCCTCGGGGGCGTCGCGGTCCCGATCCGGCGGAGGGCGCGGGTTTTACCTGCTGCTCGGTGGCATGGCGATAGCCGGTATTGCCGCGTTGGTCATGGTGCGCGACAGCGGGGGCAGCGCCCCGCAACTAGAGCCGTTGAGCCTGGCCGAAACGGCGGCCCCGGCCAGCGCCGCTGCGGGCGTGGCTATCGGTGCGCAGGACGCTCCGGTGACGATCGTTGAATTCGCCGACTTCCAGTGCCCGCATTGCCGCAATTTCAACGCGTTGACGGGCAAGGCGATCCGTAGAGATTTCGCGGGAGTCGATGGTCCCGTCAGGTGGATCAACTACGACTTTCCGCTCAACCAGGCTTCGTGGGCGCCTGCGCTCGCGGCCAGGTGCGGCGAGCGGCAAGGCCGGTACTGGCAGATGCACGACATGATCTATGCCATGACTGACGACTGGATGGGAAAGTCGAATCCCAACAAGACCTTCATCGAGCTCGCCAATACCATCGGACTCGACGAGGACGCATTCCGCGCCTGTCTCACCGATCGATCCGCGCTTCGGGATATCGGTGCCGCAAGGCGTTATGGGGAGAGTCTCGGAGTCGATCGCACGCCGACGCTGTTTATCAATGGACGCCAGATTCCGCCGAAGCAGGAATACTTCAACTACGCGGGACTCGAGCGGCTGATCCAGGAGGAGTTGGCGGGCGTCGCGGCTACCGGGTCGGACTGAACGTGCAGCCCGAAGTCCGTCATCGCGGCGTTGCGATACTGGCGCTGGCCGGCCTGTTCATCTCCGCGTACCTGCTGCTCTACCACCTCGGGTACTATGGCGTGCTGCTGTGCGGTACGGGGTCGTGTGATGTCGTTCAGTCGTCCCGGTACGCGGATTTCCTGAGTCTCCCGGTTCCCGGCTGGGGTGCGGCGTGGTACCTGGCGATGCTGGTTCTCGGCCTCATGCTGGCCGCGGGGCGACCGGAAACGAGTGGGCCAGGCAAGCTCGCCGCGATCCTCGCGACGGGCGGCCTGGCCTTCTCCGTTTATCTGACGGCTGTGGAATTGTTCGTACTCCACGCCATCTGCCGCTGGTGCGTGGTGAGCGCCCTGCTCACCGTCGGAATCTTCCTGCTGGTCACACCCTGGCGGTTCTTACGCCGTAGCCCGCCAGAATCCCTCGAGGGCCTCTCCGTCGAGTGACGACTTGAGCTTGTCGAAGGCCCGGTTGCGGATCTGACGGATTCGCTCCCGGGTGACGCCGAGTAGCGCACCGATCTGTTCGAGTGTCATCTCCTCGCCGTCATCCAGCCCGTAGTACAGAACGAGGATCTTACGCTCACGCTCCGTCAGGTAAGCCTCAAACATGCGCTCGAGAAACTCTCGCTGCGCCTGCGCTTCGACATCCACCTCGATGTCGGACTCGTCGGCCCCGGAAAACCGCTCTCCGAAAGACGCGCTGTCGCGGTCTGACTTATCGAGCGGGGCGTCGAGGCTGAGTTCCGCCGAGGCGACCCTGCGCAGGGCGCGCACCGTCTCCACCGGTTCCTTCATCTCATCGGCGATCTCACGGTCCGTCGGCGATCGACCGAGTTTCTGCGTGAGCGCCGTCTCCGTGCGGGACAGTTTGACGAGATTCGAGTTCTGGTTGAGCGGAATCCGAACGGACCGGGTCTGTTCAGCCAGCGCCTGCAGCACGGTCTGACGAATCCACCACACTGCGTAGGAGATGAACTTCACGCCCTTCTCGGGATCGAACTTCTTCACCGCCTTGAGCAGACCTTCATTTCCGATGCACACGAGTTCGGCAAGGTTCAGCCCGCGTCCCTGGTATTTCTTTACATAGGAAATAACGAAACGGAGGTTGGCAGTGACGAGGCGCTCCGCGGCCTGCTTGTCTCCCTCGCGGGCCCGCCGGGCGATTCGTCGTTCCTCTTTCGGGTCCGAGATGAGCGGGTATCGCTCGACGTCCTGCAGGTACTGATCGAATGAGTCGAGGGCACGTAAATTGAAGAACATGTTACTCCTGCATGAATTCCGCGGCCAGGCCCACTTGTTTGATGCGACCAAACCGAGCCTAAACCATAAGTATACTACCAAGACCGGTCAGAGTTCCACTATTGTGTCACTCGTGACTCATGGCATCCCGAAGCCAGCGTTCGTCGTCGTCGCTGAGTCCGGCACCCGCACCCCCACCTTCTACCGTCGCCGCACCGCGGCGACTCCATTTCCTGACCCGCGTAAACAGCCAGCCAGCCCCCAGAATCAGAACACCCGCCGGTAGTACGTACACCAGCAGGTTCAGTCCGATTGGTCTGGGTTTCAGGATGATCCAATCCCCATACGACCCGACGAAGTAGCTGAGGATCTGTTCCTCGGACTCTCCCTGCCCGAGGCGCTCCCGAATGACCGCCTGCATCTCCTGCGCGATGCCGGAATTCGATTCCAGTACCGATTGTCCCGTACAGACCGGACAGCGCAATTGGGCAGCTATCTCTGCGGCCCGGGCGTCGAGGTCCGCCGCGATCGTGTCCGTCAGAAGCGACGCGTCGCCCGTGGGTTGGCGATCCCTCAACGATTCCTGGCCCACCAGGGGCGCCGCGACGGCCAGAGACGCCGTCAGCAATGCCCACATCACCGATCCCATCACTCGGCGCCCGCAACAGCCAGCGAGGCTGCGAGCAACGAATCCACGTTGGCTTGCACCGCGTTCCACGTGAGCGGCCCGATGTACTTCATTCCGATGTTGCCGAAACGGTCGAGGAAGAACGTCTCCGGCACGCCGTGCACGCCGTAGTCAATCGCGGTCCTGCTGCCCGGGTCCATGACGTGCTGCCAGGCGTTGCCGAGTTCATCCAGGAATCGCTGCGCGTTGCGCCGCGAATCGTCATACACGACACCTACCACCTGCACGTCGTCTTCCGACCAGGCACGCGTCGTTTGAATCAACACCGCGTGCTCGGCTCGGCAGGGAACGCACCAGGAAGCCCAGAAGTTCAGCACCACGACTTTTCCCCGCAGGTCGAAGAGGCCGAGCGAGTCGCCCTCCAGCGTCTCGAGGTGCCAGGCAGGCGCCGGCTGGTCGATCAGCGGTGTCGGGAAGAAGTCCGAATCACGATTCAGGCCGAACAGCAGCAGGGCGAGAAACGGAAACGCGGCCAACGGCAGGATCCAGCGGACTCGGCCCGTCATGAGGGGCCCGCCCCGACCGTCTCGGGTTCCGGCGCCTGTTCGGCCTCCTTCGCCACCGACACCGCGTCACCTCCCGTAAACACACTCCTCGCGGGTGTTCGCCGGCGCTGCGGGGCCACGGACACGATGGCTCCGAGCGCGATGATCATGCCCCCGACCCATAACCATGGAAC
>CBDUXS010000064.1:0-6685 GCA_965371255.1 uncultured bacterium | reverse complement strand
CTGACGCTAGCCGGCGTAATACTGACACTCGCGGCTGCTGACGGGTCAGGCGGTCCGCCGCCCTCCGGACCGGTTGGATCGTCCCCTCCACAGCCGGCTGCCACGATCGCGATCATTGCTCCGAACGCCAGACATCGCTTCATCCCTGTTCCTTCCCAACGCCAATTGGTTACGTCCGCAAACGAATGATGCCGCATTAGATATGTGAAACGATTCGATACCCAGCCGGATCCGAATGGGTTCATACGGAACGGGAGGGACTCGGTCGGTCAAGGTCGAGCCTTCAGGACAAACAGGCCTTCGTCTTTGCTCGTGACGGTAACGATCCCGCTGGCGAAGAACGGATAGTTTGACCATGACCCCTCGAATCCCGGGGCATCATCCGACGGGTGCGTATCGAAAAATCCGACGTCCCTGGGTTGGCCCGGTGAAGCGATATTCACGACGCGGAGGCCGAAGTGGTAATTCGACTGGTAGGCGAGAGGACCGACGATGTACACGTTATGGTCGGTCGCTCCGTTGGGCCCGAGGAATTCCTTGACGAGAATCGGATCGTCGAGATCCGCGACATCCCATACGAGCATGCGCGTGTTTGTCGCCTGAAACTCATCGAGTTCGTCATTCTGGATGAAAAACCGGTGGTCCTCCGTCAGCCAGCCCTGGTGGGCATACTGGAGGGCCGGATAAGTCGCCGTCGATATTGCTACCGGGTTCGCCTTGTCGGTCACGTCCGAAATCGACAAAGCCGTCTCGTTCGAGCCAAAGCAGACTTCCCTTCCGGCGTAGTCTCCGTCAGGGCCAACGTACAGAACACACTGCACATCGTGCGTATACCCCGTGGACAGCCGGCCCGTGCTCGGATCGGCGAAACAGCCGGCAAACACCGGGGCTAGAGGGTTCGACAGGTCGATCATGTGGAGGCCACCCCCGCAGGTGGTCCCACCACCTGAGCTGCCCGTGGCGTAGGCGAATCCCGTGGCCTCGTTGATCGCGAGGTTGTGAACGCTGCTTACATCCGTGTATCGTCCATCTTCCGTGAAAGTCGTGAACGAGCTGACCCCGCGGAGCCGCATCAGATCAAAGATCTGGATCCCGTGGCCCACCGAGCGATCCGCCACAACGTAGGCATGGTTCCGGTACACCTTTACATCTCGCCAGCTGCTGGCCACGCCGGCCGACGGGAGGTGTCCTACGACGCGAGGAGAGCCGGGATCACCGACATCCACGAACGTCACGCCATCGCTCCTCGCGACCAGGGCGTACTCACGCCCGTTTGACGGATCCGTCCAGCCCCACAAGTCGTTCAGACTCACGCCCGGCGGTGCTCCAAGGTCCGAAAGAGACAGCTGGGCAACCAGGTCAACCCGGTCGCAGCGGAAGATTCCGGCGAAACCGCCGACGCACGGGATCACGGAAAACGACCCGTCACCCTCCGTGCCGGGACCCATCGGTTCGCTCCCGCAGCCCGCCAGTATGATCGCTGCGGCGGCAAGTACTACGTTGCGTGACGATCCGGTCATCTCGCAGGACCCCTTCAAGTTCCAGTTCACGACCTGACACAAAGCATCTGAACAACAAAGATGAATAGTTCGGGGTTCACGGGCAAAATGATCCGAGCCACCGCCTGGTCGGATTTCTGCCCTGAACGCAGGAAGGCCCGGCCTGACGGCCGGGCCTTCCCCTCGTCGGCAGGGCGTAATCGCTTAGTACATGCCGCCCATGTCGCCACCACCCATCGGCATCGCCGGCTCTTTCTCCGGCAGGTCCACGACCGCGACCTCCGTCGTCAGGAGCAGACCCGAGATCGAAGCAGCGTTCTGCAGCGCCATCCGCGTGACCTTGGTCGGATCGATGACGCCGGCCTTCAGCATGTCCTCGAATTCGTCGGTCGCAGCGTTATAGCCCCAGTTCTTATCGCCCTTGGCGCGGACTCTCTCAACGACGATCGAGCCCTCGGCGCCCGCATTCAATGCGATCTGGCGCACGGGAGACTCGAGCGCCCGCCGAACGATCTGGACGCCGACGTTCTCGTCTTCGTCGCCACGGTCCAGATCATCGAGTGCTTTCTGGCACCACAGCAACGCGGAGCCGCCGCCTGCCACAATGCCTTCCTCGACCGCCGCCCGCGTGGAGTGAAGGGCGTCCTCGACCCGAGCCTTCTTTTCCTTCATCTCCGTCTCGGTCGCCGCTCCGACGTTGATCACCGCGACCCCGCCGGCCAGCTTCGCCAGGCGCTCCTGAAGCTTCTCGGTGTCGTAGTCCGAGGTCGTCTTGTCGATCGCAACCCGGATCTCATTGATCCGGCCCTTGATCTTGTCCGTTTCACCACCGCCGTCGACAAGCGTCGTATCGTCTTTCTCTATCACGACGCGCTTCGCGGTGCCGAGGTCGCTCACGACAGCGTTCTCGAGCTTGAAACCGAGTTCCTCGCTGATCACCTGGCCACCGGTGAGGATGGCGATGTCGCCGAGCATCTGCTTCCGACGATCCCCGAATCCCGGCGCTTTCACTGCCGCGACCTTCAGGGTGCCGCGGAGCTTGTTCACGACCAGGGTCGCAAGCGCCTCACCGTCGATGTCCTCGGCGATGATCAGCAGTGGATTGCCCATCTGCGCGACCTTTTCGAGAATTGGGAGCAGATCCTTCATCGACGAAATCTTCTTGTCGTGAATCAGAATCATCGGATCGTCGAGGTTGGCCTCCATCTTGTCCGGATCCGTGACGAAATACGGCGACAGATAGCCACGGTCGAACTGCATGCCGTCCACTGTCTCCAGGGTCGTCTCCAGACCCTTGGCCTCTTCGACGGTAATCACTCCGTCTTTGCCGACCTTCTCCATCGCGTCGGCGATCAGGTCGCCGATCACGGCATCACTGTTGGCAGAAATCGTCGCGACCTGGGCGATTTCCTTCTTGCCGGTCGTCTCGACGGACATCTCCTCCAGTTGCTCGACAACCGTCTCCACCGCCGCGTCGATCCCGCGCTTGAGCGCCATGGGATTGATTCCGGCCGTTACGCTCTTCAGACCTTCGGTGAAGATGGACTGGGCGAGCACGGTAGCCGTCGTCGTACCGTCGCCGGCGTTGTCCGACGTCTTCGTAGCGACTTCCTTGACCATCTTCGCACCGAGATCCTCGAGCTTGTCCTCGAGTTCGATCTCCTTGGCGACGGTCACACCGTCCTTCGTTATCGTCGGGCTGCCGAATTTCTTCTCGATCACGACATTCCGGCCCTTAGGCCCGAGTGTGACCTTGACAGCCTCAGTCAGCTTGTCGATGCCCTTCTTGAGGCCCGTGCGCGCCTCGGTGTCGAATTTCAGATCCTTGGCCATGTTGCTCTGTACTCCTTCTCGTCAATCTCTATTCAATGGTCAACGATTCCCTGGGGTCAGCCAATGACCGCGAGAACGTCGCTTTCCTTGATGATTAAGAACTCCGCGCCGTCCACTGTGACCTCGGTCCCGGAGTACTTCCCGTACAGGACGCGATCGCCAATGCTGAGCTCGATGGGTACGATTTCGCCCTCTTCCGAGCGCCGGCCCGGACCCATGGCGATCACCGTGCCCTGCATCGGCTTCTCCTTGGCGGTATCCGGGATGTACAGGCTGCCCCGCATTTCCTCAGTGTCCTCGAGCGCCTCAATTACAATCCGATCGGCGAGAGGCTTGATGCTGATCTTCGACATGTCCGAATTCCCTCCTGGTAAATTCTTTTTTACGTGGCGTAGACGTCGGCCGCTCGCAGCGGCACCCGTGGTCAGGCGTCCAGGCACCCGACCGGCCTTGTCAGCAGTCGCACGTGACGAGTGCTAACGGTCGGGAACATGCCGGGTTCGGGCGGAATCTGCAAGCTACGATTCGGGCGGAAAGTAATGCAGTCTCCGTGCCGTCAGGAAAGCCGGTTTTCTGCACCGTTTGGCGGGGATCCTTCTGCCGAAACGACGGGGACGGGACCGTCTCCTGCCACTATGGCGCCGTCGGATCAACCCTCGTGTCGGTAACCTCTCGGATGCGTGCCACGATCTCGCTGGCCAGCTCATTCGGCACGGGAATCGTGAGGTTGTACTGAACCACCTTCCAGTCTCCGTCGCGCAACACGAGCACCCCGGTGCCTCGTGTGTCGCCCAGTCCGTCATTCTCGAGACGCTCATCGAACCAGGCCGTCGCGCCGTCCTCGGAGACGTAGACATGGCGCTCTGTCGGCGTGTACGTCCAGCCCTGTCCCTGCTCGAAGAACGGTAGTGCGTAGGCCTTGAACTGCTCGACCGTCCAGCGCTCTGTCGCGTCCGTCCCCAGAAACACGCCCTCGTTGGCAAACAAGGCAAAGTATCGATCGCCATCGGCGTCAGATGCCGCCGCGTGGAGTGCATCCAGGGCAGCGGCTACCGCCTGGCTGGCTTGCTCTTGCGCGCGCAACGATGACGGTTGAGTCACCACGAGGCAGGTAGCGACGAGCAGCGAGGCAAGCGTGAATCTCATGACGGTCTCCCGTGGATGTTCATGGGTGTTCGCGAAACGTCCGCCCCTGCGGTATGGCATGCAAGGTTCGATGGGTGCGCCCCGGGGGGTGCGGCCGGGGTGCGCCCGATCGCTCCCCGCCCTGTCGTCGGCGCTGCCGAGTCCCATATTCTTGGTTCGATATCGCTCATCTGTTGAGCCCGCTCACCTTTGCGGGGAGTACCCGCCGATGCGTCGTCGCGCAGCCTGTCTGCTCCTGCTGAGTGTCGTAGCCGGTCTTGTCCGTCCCGCGGATATGCTGATCGCGCAGCAGGCCGATCTATTGCCAGGCGGGGCGTTCGAATTTGGTGGCGTCGTGGGATTCGGCTCCTTCGGCTCCAAATCGCAGTTGGACTCCTGCCCCTGGTACGCGGCTCGCGCCGGACATCGATTTGAGCCTCTTCGAGGTAATCCTCGCGTTCAGATGGGATTCCGTGCAGGCTGGGAAACGTGCATTTCGGAGCACCCGGATGTCGGCCGAATCGACCTGATTCACATCAACATGGCGTTCCTGTTCGGGTATCGAACGAGCGCTCACAGCCAGGCATATTGGGTCGCCGGCGTTGGAGAAATGCTGGCCGACAATACTCCGGGTACCACGGATCGCGTGAAGACTCGGTTCGTCGTCCACGGCGGCCCCGGGTGGACCCTGGCCGTGAGTCGTCACTTCCTGCTTGATCTGTCCGTTCTCGGATTGCTGTTCGAGGATTATGAATTCGGCGATGACCCTGCGGGAGGGACGACACTCGGAATCGTGCCGAATCTACTCGTGGCAATCCAGATATGAGCAGTCGACCGGTTCGATACCGAACCTCGAGGGCGGCGAAACGCTGTCTTGCGACGGCCGCGCTCGTCGGGCTGTTCACGATAACGCCACCGCTCAGGGCGCAGACAACACATCGGCTCGATGCCAGGATCGGATTCCTCGTGACGGGGGGAAACACGTTCAGCGATCGCCCGCTCGTGCAGTTGGGTGGCGCACTCGAATTCGGACAGACACGGGTCGGTGGTCCACCGGCAATCGGCGTGACTGCGGGACTCGTGGCGGAATTCGGCGATATCTTTGCGGCGTCCATGTCGACGAGCTGGCGATTCCTGGCGGGGGTGGAAGCCGCCTGGGCGCTCGCGGATGCAGTGGACGGGTCCGCCCCGAGAGTCGAATTCGTACCGTCGATTCAGGCGGGATACATGACGACCGGAGGACAGGACGAGCGCAGCGGACTGACGGTCCGAGCCGGGCCGGGGTTGCGAATCCCCCTGGCGCCGGACGGAGGGATGCTGCTGACCTTCGAGCCCGTATCGATCGTCCTGCTACCCGCTCCGGACGGTCTGATCGAGGACGAAGCCCGGGTTGCCTGGGAACTCGGAATCCTCAAGTTCGGGTTCCGGTTCTGAAACCGGATCGGTGAAGAGTCCGTACGGAAACAGGAAGCAAAGCAACAGCGTCGCGGTCAGGTGCCGCGCTGAATCGATACAAGGAAGGAGGATCACATGGCACGAGCTATCGGATCCCTGTTGGTCATGGGACTGCTTGGCATGTTCGTTCTGAGCATGCTGTTTACCGTTCTGATGCCGATACTGGTCATCGCGATCAAGGTCGCAGTGTTTGTCGTCGTCGGCTATCTGATTCTACGGCTGGTCAGCCCGGCAGACGCGGACCGGATCCGCGACAAGCTCAGGAAGACGGACTAAGGAGCGCCTTCCTCCAGTACACCCACGGCGCGCTCCAGCGCGAGCGCCGCCTGTTGAAAATGCACGGCCAGCAGTCGCATCTCACGGGCCGCCAGTTCCAGGTCATTCGCCCGGATTGCGAGCCGCACGCCGGGGAGCAGGACCGGTGAATAGCCGTTGTCGGGATCGTCGCGGACGTACAGGTTGCGGCTCCACTCGCCGCCCTCATCCGGGGTGCGCGAAAGCGCGGCGATAGCATCCCGCTGCGCCCGATTCGCCCGGGCGGCCCGGCCACTCGAGAGTTGGCCGTCAGCAAGCAACCCGCTGCGAACCGTCTCGAGCCTCGACGCCGCATTCTCGTATCCGTCCAGGGCTGCCCGAGCGGCGTCCAGGGCCTCTGAGATTTCATCGGGGCGGGCCGGATCCGCTGTGGTCTCGCCGGTATTCCGGTCCAGTTCGCCGGCGAGCCCTGCCAGGTTGGTGCGGAATGCTGTCGCGAGGGACAGGTGTCCATACGG
>CBDUXS010000063.1:0-6779 GCA_965371255.1 uncultured bacterium | reverse complement strand
CCCAGGGACGGACAGTTCGAGCACCGAAGCCCCCCCGCCTGCACATCGAACCGGGCCGGCTCGCCATCTACGGGCGGACGGCCGCAGTCGACACATGCCTCGACGGACGGCGCGAATCCGAGATAAGACACCAGGCCCCAGATTCGAGCGGCTGCTACGCCTTCGGCTTCGCCCGGGGCCGCGGCCAGGAGATCATCCAGCCCACCAATGAGCGTGTCGTACAATTGTTCGTCCGGCTCGCGTGGCGAGATCCGCAACACGAGTTCGCACAGCACGGAAGCACCCGCGAACCGCACCATGTCGAGGCCGAGTACCTGTCGTTCGCGGATCAATTCGAACTCCGACAGGGTGTGCAGGTCGCGGTTGCGCTTCAGGTAAAATGTGGCGGATCCTTCCGTGAACGGCTCGAGCAGCCCGGACAGGCGACTCTTGGGACGGAGTGCACCGCGCGCAATCACGCTCAGCGGCCCATGCGTGCGCGTGAGAAGGCGGAGTATTTTGCTCGTGTCGCTGTAGCGGTGGACCTGGAGAACCACGCAGCGGGTCGTGACGATCGGCACCCCGCCAAGCTACGTGGCCCCCAGTACACCGGCAATTCAGGCGCGGAGCCTCGCCTCAGCGAACGAGCAGGTCCGTCGAGCCGAAGCCGGAGGGAACCTCTCCGGCCGGTCCACCGGAACCGTCCAGCAGGATGAGTCGACCCGCGGATGCGAAGCTGAAGGTCACGCATAGCTGCCGGCCATCAGCGAGCGCCGTAACCGCCCAGCAGTCGACCCGCGCACCGGTGGCGTCCTGGATTTCGAGCGGCGCCGTTGGACCACGGATGAACGCATTCGCCGTTGCATCGAAGCTCATGGCATCCAGGCTGACGAAGTCGCTCGTCGCTGTTACGTAGACGAGTCCGTCCGCCCCGGAATCGATCGACACGCCATTCGCCTGCAGGTCGTGCACGATCCCGACCGAAAAGTCGGACACGGAGACCGTCACGAGTCCACCGTCGCCGTTGGGCGCGAACGTGGCCGGATCGAACGTCCCTCCGATAAGGACGACCAGCCGGCCCCCCACGTGTACCATGTCGATGGCATTCAGCGCCGTCGGCGGAAGATCGATCGTATCGATCACCGCTCCGGCCTCGATCACGAAAATCCGACTGGGTCCGAATGGCGCGAACGTGCCCCCGTCATCGTCGATGTTGGCGTCCAGCGCAAACAAACGAATCCCGATCGGAACGACCCGCTCCACGAAAGATCCGACGTCCGTCGCAATGCGGGTCGCCTCGGCGGCACCGGGGCTGGCCGAGTACACCGTGTTGCTTCCCCGCCCCGCCATGTATGCGATCGATCCGTCTTCATCGAACATCGGGCGGGACGGATTCGCGTCGATACCCTCCGGGGCCGGAAACGAAGTCGTCTGCACGACACCCGTGGCCAGATCGGCGAACAGCACCCTGCTGCCGCCGAACGAGCTCACCGTCGTTACCACGTGGTCGGCGGAGGCGTCGATGCTCACGCCGTCGAAACCCGCCCCGAGATCGATATCAGCTCCCACGGACGCGAGCGTCTCGCCCACCTCGAAGGCGGCCAGCGTCTGCCCAGTGGAATTGAGCACCAGCACCCCGTCGGGTGCCGGAGCCGGCTCCGATTCCGGAGTGGGGCTCACCGGGTCATCGCTGCAGGCGAGCAGTGTCAGCAGTGTGATCGACATCAGTGCGGAAACGACAGATGATTGGCGCATGCGAGTCCATTCAGCGAAGGTCGAGGGAAATGGCGAACTGCCGCCCGGGTTCGGGAAACAGCTCGATGAGTTCGTACGTCTGATCAAACAGGTTGTCGAAACGTGCGGCGAGTTCGAGCTCGAGGGAGCCGACCTCGACGCGGCGCCGAATGGCCAGATCAATCACGGTGAACGCAGGAAGTCGGCGTGTGCCGGCAATGCTCGTGGTGCGAGAGCCGGTGAAGCGAGCCCCGAGTCGCACGGCCAGAGCGCCGCGGCGAGCCTCGACGGAGACTCGCCCGGCCACATCCGGCTGATACGGCAACGGGTTCCGGTTCGTCGTGAACCCTACCCGGCTGCGCTGTACGGTGAGCCCGGCATTCAATCCGAGCCCCTGCGGCGCACCGGCCGCGGTCGCAAGGCCTGCCTCGATTTCCAGCCCTCTGGACCTCAGTCGATCCAGGTTCTGCGGACTCCAGATTGCTACGGAACTGGCCAGCCAGACGATCGGACGGTCCGTATGCCTGGAGTAAACAGCCACACGGCCGCTTGCGGTGCCGGATCCAAGGGTGAGGCCGGTCTCGAAGCCGATTTCCGCATCGAGAGTAATCCTTTCGGATCGGAGGTCGGGGTTCGCCCGGACACCCGGGGCCGCGCCAAAAAACAGATCGCCGAAACTGGGGAGCCGGAATCCTCGGCCGACCCGGCCATACACCCGCATCGTGGGCGTCGGGCTGAGCCACAATCCCAGTTCGGGAGACCAGGATGTCTCCCCGTCCACGCGATCAATGCCGAGTACGGGTTCGATTCCCACGCCGTCGAAACCGAATGCCGAGCCCTCGAATGACCGGCGTACCGTCGCGCCCACTCCCAGGCGATCCGGCGTTCCGGCGATCCCGTCACCGGAGAGTCGCTCGACAGAAAATCGGCCGGCTACCGCCACCTGGCCAGGAAGGATCGTCTCACCCCCTAATCGCCCGTCCAGTGCCCGTTGGTCCGATGCATCGAACCCGCCTTCCGGTGCGTAGTGCAGGTGCAAGTCGCGCACGCCGGCATTGAGCGTGGAACCCGACCACGCGATGGCTCCGGTTGCACTCCAGCGGTCTTCCGACCAACGAGCCAGGTCGAACAAAGACGTGCCGATCCGGCCCGGCACGCCCCGCTCGAGACGATCATAGCGCACCACGACCCGCGCGCCTCGCCTCGCGCCCGTCATCGATATCCACTTCGACTCCGCGTCCGCGTTCCGCCGCTTCTCCGCCGGCGAACCGGGGAGCAGCCGATTCTCGAACTCAAAATCGTTGCGACTATATCTCCGGCCGGCACTCAGCGTGAGATGCCCGGCGCGCCCGGAAACACCGGTGGAGACGGCCGCGTCGAACCGACCTTCGGAGCCGGCCCGCGCCCGACCGAAAGACGGTGCGCGGTTCCCGTAACCGGTCGTGAGTATCAAGGCACCGCCCAGGGCGCCCGACCCGTAACGCGCGGACCCGGCGCCTCGCAGCAGTGTCGCTGAGCCTAACGACTCCAGCGGCACGACCGAGAGATCTGCGATTCCCGTAACCGGATCGTTGAGCGGTAGACCATCAAGCAGTACGAGCACACCCTGCGGACGACTGCCCCGAATCGACAGAACCTGGCGCCCGCCACCGCCGTAGCTGCGTACCTGCACCGCCGTACGGGACGAAAGCCAGTCCGCCAGATCGATGTACGGCACGGGAGCCTCACCCAGAATCAGGCGCTCGACGGAGCGAGCCTTCCCTTGATCGACGATTCGTGCCACGCTGGCTTCAATCGGCGGCAGCCGGATGGTGTCGCCGGGCGCCTCCTGTGCCCGGGCCGGCGCCACCCACATAAGGCCGGCGAAGAACCAAACGGCGGACCTCCTCATGGTTCGGATCTCCGCGATACCGGCAGCGCGACGATCCCAAGCCCCGGCTTGACGAGGGTCTCGACGGGCCACTCGAACGCGCGGGCGAGGTAGCCGGGGGTCAGCACGCGCTCGGGAGGACCATCGGCGACGACGCAGCCGCCCGCGATCAGAACCACGCGGCCGCAAAACCTGCTTGCCATGTTGAGATTATGGGTGACACTGACTACCGTAAGTGATCTTTCTGTCACCAGTTGCGATAGCAGCTCAAAGGCCGCGAATTCGTGCCCAAGGTCCAGATGGGCGGTGGGTTCGTCCAGCAGCAGGATGGCCGGCTGCTGCGCCAGCGCCCTCGCGATCCGGGCCCGCTGGAGTTCACCGGCCGACAGGCTCCCGACATAGCGATGTCCCAGGGACTCCAGATCTGTTCGCACCAGCGCCAGGCTCACCGCCTCCCGGTCCGTAGCGGCGGGAGCCCGCCAGCCTTCCAGGTAGGGATTCCTTCCGAGCCCAACGTATTCGCGCACTCGAATCGGAAACGCACTCTCCTCTGCGGATGACACGAAGGCCACCCGACGGGCGAAGTCACGACGGGGCCAGCTGCGGGTGCTCCGGCCGTCCAGCCTGGCTTCCCCGCGGTCACACGGCACCAGGCCGGCGAGTGCGCGGAGAAGCGTGCTCTTCCCGGCCCCATTGGGTCCGAGAATGGCCGTATGCGTGCCGGGCTCAAACCCCAGTTCGATTGCGCACAGCGCCGGAGAATCGCTGCCCGGATAGGTGACGGAAGCTCCGATCAATTGCAGGCTCACCGCGTCATTCCTCGCCGAAGCAGCACCAGGAAGAAGGGCACGCCGACGAGGGCGGTCACGACACCAATCGGAATCTCGACGCTGCCCCACACACCGCGTGCGGCGGCGTCCGCCAGTGCCATGACCCCTCCCCCTGCGAGGAAAGACATGGGCAGCAGCCGGCGATGATCACCACCCCACAGCAATCGGACGCCATGGGGCACGACGAGGCCTACGAATCCGATGATTCCGGCTGCGGCGACGGTCACGGCGGCAAGCAGGCTGCCGATGATGTACGCCGCACGCTTTGCGCGCTCCACGTCGGTACCGAGGGCCGACGCCGCTTCTTCTCCGAGCGACAACGCGTTGAGGTCCCGAGCGAGACGGAAGGCAATGAGCGACGCTGGCAGGATATAGATCGCCAGCATCAGGTTCATTCCCCATGACACGCCCGACAGGCTGCCCAAGGTCCAGAAGTAGGCCGAGCGCAGAGCCTCCGCCGGACCCAGAACGAGCAATAGCGTGATGCAGGCCCCCAGGAAGGCGCTCGTGACCACTCCGGCCAGGATCAGGATTCGCGTGTCCATTGCACCGGCCACCCGCGCCACCTGGAAAACCACTCCGATCGCCGCCAGGCTGCCCGCCAGCGCCACCAGTGGCAGCACCAGACCACCCATCGCGGCAATCCCGGTAACCAGCGCCAGAACAGCCCCGAGTGCGGCTCCCGATGACACGCCGAGCAGGTACGGCTCGGCAAGCGGGTTGCGCAGCAGGGCCTGGAACAGGCCTCCGGAGACCCCGAGGGCTGCGCCGATCAGCAGCGCCGCCACTACCCGGGGCGCCCGGACGTCCAGCAGGATCAGACGGGCCTGCGGGTCGCCGCCTCCCGACAGCACCTCACCCAGATCGCGAAGCCCGAGACCGGCGGGCCCGATGACGAGCCCTATCATGGCGGCTGCGAGAGCGAACCCGACCAGAGAGGCAAACGGCCGCCAGCCGCGCGTCACGGTCTCTCCCCCGCGAGATCAGGATGAAGGATCTCCGAAAGATGCCTCGCCGCTTCGCCCACCCGGGGACCGAGTCGATGGAGCAGATCCGCATCCACCTGGCGCACGTTGCCGGTGGTGATTGCCCTCAGGCCTCTCCATAGCGGCCTCCGGCCAGGATCCGCAGCGCCGCCCCACACTCGGCTCACCGGATACACGATGACATCCGGGTCACGCAGAACGATGGCCTCGAGCGTTACACTTGGCGACGGGGCCGACACGTCGTGGAACGCGTTGTGTCCCCCGGCGATCACTATCAGGGTGTCGAGATAACTCCCTGCCCCAATCGTGATCGGCGGAGGGTAGGCGATATCGTAGTACACGGTCGGAGGCGCCAGGCCAGCCGTCCGGCGACGGACGGAATCCAGTTCGGCTTCGATCCCGGCCCAGAGGGAGTCGGCTGCCCGTTCGCGGTTCAGAACCACGCCGAGTCGCCTGATCGTGGCCCCGAGGCCCGAGATGCGATTCAATCGGAATACGAGTGACGCGATCCCGAGTCGATTGAATTGTTCGACCGAACGCGCGTTGTCGGAACCTGCGATCAGCAGGACGAGATCAGGACGCTGCGCCAGAACTCGCTCTACGTCGGCTCCGATCGCCTGACCGACTTCGGGAATCGACTCGACGCCTGCCGGATGATCGTCGTAGATCGATCGGCCGACCAGGCACGACTCCGCCCCGAGTGCGAATACGATTTCCGTCGCGGCCGGGATCAGGGAAACAATCCGGCACGGGGACTTGGCGAACACGACACTGCGACCGAGGTCGTCCTCTACGATGATCTGGGCATGGAGCACGACAGGCCCGACCGCAGACACGAGGCCCGCGGTGATCAGCAATGGAGCGATACGCGCCATCCATCCCAACAAAAAACCCCGTCCTTTCCGGGAAGGAAACGGGGTCGGTCGATGCTCGCGCTCGATCCGCCCACACTCTTCCCGCGAAGAGTTGCCATGGGCGAGGGCGGAGTACGTCTCCTGGCTCGAGGTCACCTCCGCGACCTTCCCGGGGACTACCCGGTGGTCATGACGCGGAAGAGGGATCCGTCGGGATCCAATCCTCTCACAGTGGCGGGGCCGCGTCGGATTCGCACCGACTTCCGGACACCCCACCCTCAATCCAACTCATGTCGTACTGGACACCCGATGACCCGGGAGTCCCGCCCAGTCTATTGGGCAGTAGTCGGCCGACGCAACCGCCCGCCTGCCCGGTCCCCGGTCACCCAGAGGATCGTTGCAGCCACCAGGAGCGTCACGCCGACAAGAGCCCATACCCAGGCCAGACGCCGGGTGTCCGGCGGCGCGGCGACCGATACGCGGACCGTTGCTCCGGGACTCAGGTTCCGGGCCTGGTATCGGCGTA
>CBDUXS010000062.1:0-6925 GCA_965371255.1 uncultured bacterium | reverse complement strand
TGTGGCCCACGCCGAGGGCTGCGAGGCCGGCCGTTCCGAACCGGCTGGTCACGCGCGTGAGCAGGATGTAGATAAGCGAGAACGTGACCCCACCAGCAGATACAGGCAGGCCAATCCTCGCAATGGCCCGCATCACGGACGATGAAAGTCGGACCCGCTGGATGAGGTGCCGACGTCGCAACAGCCGGTAGCCGAGCATCACGGAGCCAGCGCGCGTCAGGACGGTGGCCAGCGCCGCGCCCCCCGTACCCAAGCGCGGAAACGGGCCGACGCCCAGAATGAGTAGTGGATCGAGCAATGCGTTGGCGGCCAGGGCGATCAGCAGGATCTGCAGGGGGGTGCGCACGTCTCCGGCAGCGCGAAAAGTGGCGTCCATCGCGAAGTATGCGAATACGATGGGACAGCCCACGAGGTATACCACGAGGTAGTCAGAACCCCGAAGCGTGACCTCCAGCGGCGTGTTCATCAAGTTGAACAGGGGCCAGAGGGCCAGGAGACCGCCGAGTCCGACAGCCGCGGCCGCCAGGATAGACAGGCCGAACGCATGGTAACCGGCCTGTCGCGCTCGTTCGTCGTCTTGCTCGCCCCAGCGACGGCTGGCAACTGCCGTGAGCCCAACGGCCGGCATCTCCGCGAGCGAAAGAATCGCCCACACGATGAAGCTGGCGGTTCCTACGCCGGCGAGGGCGGCCGGCCCCAGACCACGGCCGACCCAGAACATGTCGACAATGTTGAACAGGCCCTGCAGCAGCGTCGCGCCAACCGCCGGAATGGCAAGCCGCCGCACGGCCGTGCGGATCGATCCACGGGTCGGATCGACCCGATGCCCGACAGAGGTCAGGTGACGGCGGCCTGGCCGGCCAGCTCCTCGACGCGACGAGCAACTTCCTCGGCGATTGCCTGCAGCGCCCGGCCCTCGACGGATTCGGACCTGCCGATCACCGTCGGTTCACCGCGGTCGCCTTCCTCTCTGATCGCCAGACCCAGCGGCACCGCTCCGAGGAACGGGATCCCAAGCGATCCGGCAAGCGTCTCGGCTCCTCCGGAACCGAAGATGTCGTGTACCGACTCGCACTCCGGACACACGAACCCGCGCATGTTCTCGACAATCCCAAGCACGGGGACCTCGACACTCTCGAACATCTTGATTCCCTTGAGCGCTCCGGACACGGCAACGTCCTGTGGGGTCGCGACCATTACGGCACCCGTCACCTTGACCAACTGGACGAGCGACAGCTGGGCATCTCCCGTGCCCGGTGGCAGGTCCACAATCAGATAGTCGAGCTCGCCCCAGTCGACCTGATGAAGGAACTGACGGACGATTCCCATCACGATCGGACCCCTCCACACCGCAGGAGTCTCCTCGCCGACCAGAAAGCCAAGGCTCATCAGCTTCACGCCGTGGGCTTCCATCGGTATGACCTGATCGTCCTTCATGCGCGGCTTTCCGTATGCCCCGAACATGGTGGGAATGTCGGGCCCGTAGATGTCCGCATCCATCAGCCCGACCCTGTAGCCCGCCGCCGCCCATGCGGCGGCGAGGTTCGTCGAAATCGTAGACTTACCGACGCCCCCCTTTCCCGAACTGACAGCTATTACGTGGCGTACTCCTGCCAGCGACTCGGCGTCTCTCGGATGCCGCGAGGCCTCCTCGCGAGTCACCCGGCTGCGCGACCTGCGCGGGGGCGGGGGGGGCGCCTCTCGAGCCTCGGGTTCGATGACGGGCAGCGAGCGCCGATCGGGACTCGGCTGCCGTGGCGCGGGACTCGAAGCGGGCGCATCCGTGGGTTCATCCGCGGCCGGATCCACCAGGGCGAACGTGACTTCGTCTATACCTGAAACACCTGATGCGACCAGCCGGATCGACTCGATCAGCCCGGGGGAGTCGTCCGAACCGGGAGCAATCGTTATCACGGCCGTGCCGTTGTCCACCCGGACATCGCGCACGATTCCCGCGCTTACGACGTCCGGACCCGTCGCCGCAGATCGTACACGGCCGAGGGCGGAAAGAATGCGCTTGCTGGATTCACTCATAGTCTGGATGCGAAGGAAGGTGGGGCGGCCAGGCGAACCCACGGTGGAAAGGATGCGGTCAGACCGATTCGACCGTCTGCACCTCGGGAACGATCATGCGGAGCCGCTGCTCGATCCCGGCCTTGAGCGTCAGCATCGACATGGGGCACGCATAGCAGGCTCCGACCATCCGAATGTCGACGCGACCGGTTTGCTCGTCATAATCGACCAGCTCTATGTCACCGCCATCAGCACGAATCGCCGGGCGAATCGAAGAAAGAACTTCGAGGATTCGCGCCTCGATCGTGTCCGTGCGGGTTGCTGCGCTTGTGTCGCTCATGGAGTGATCCGTGGCCAACGCAGATGGACCGATGCCAAAAATCCGAAGCTACCGAAGGGGTTAAACCCCGTCAACGACGGCGAGTTTCAGGCACCGGAGGATCCGGTCGCCGTGCTCTCTACCGTGTTCGGCTCTCCGGGACGAGGTCGAGCGTCCTGGCCGCCGGGACGGCGTCGGCTTCTTCGAGCGGAAGCCGGATGAGTTCGCCCGCCCGCCACCGTGGGAGCATATCGTCATAGTGCGGGCTGAACGGATTCCCGCTCTGGCCGGTCGGGACAAGGACGAAGCCCCGTGGACCTTCCGGAGTGAGCTCGGTCACCATGCGCTCCGAAGGTCCATAGTCGCTCGACCAGGGCGAAACCGGACCGTTCGTGCTCAGGTCCTGCCAATTCCGGTAGGCGTCCGGGCGAAGCGTATTCGGACCGCCGGTCGACGGGTAGGGGCCGAGGTTGAATCCGAACAACCGGTCGAGCAGCGCGTTTCTTCCCAGCCGATGTACGTGGCGCTCTGTGTGCAGATCACCCCAGGTGCGCCCGTCCACACGTCGAACCGCTTCGCGAATCGCCTGTTCCTCGAGTTGGACCAGTGATTCACGTTCGGCGGTGAGGAGGTTGTCCACCCAGGGATTCGCGTCCCCTTCTTCCAGCACCCGCAGCATGGAGATGATCGGAAAGAACGCCCTGGACGGAGCCGCCTGCCACTCGTCGGCCGCGATCATGGCTCGAAGGACATAGAACCAGGAATAGAACACGGGGGCCGCAAATGACGTCAGGTCGACCTGACGGTCCCAGCTGGTGAGCAGTTCCGCCGTAGCCTCGTCGCCGATTCGCCGGGCCGCAGAGACGGCACGATCGACCGCACGATCCGCAAGCAGGCTCCGCACGTCCCTTTGCAGGGCCGCAGTGGATTCGACGGTCCAGTCACGGCGCACGGCAAGGGCCTGAGTGAGACGCAAGGCTCGAAACGGAATCGGGAAGTCCGCCCCGATCGCGCCGTCGAGGCCCAGGGACTGCAGGTTATTCGCCGTGGCCATGTAGTCCCGCGTGGGCTCCGTCGCAGCGGGATGCGCTTCGGTCGGCCATACTCCGGGCCAACCGTCACCCACGAGTTCGGCGGAAACCGGCAGCGCGCCATCCCAGCTGCGTATCGGCACCGAACCGGCCAGCCGGAATCCGATGCGCCCATCGGTGGAACCCACTACGAGGTTCTGGTGCGGCTGACTGAATGCGCCGGCCGCCGTATGGAACTCCTCCAGAGTCCGGGCGCGGTTGAGCGCCAACAGACCGGAGAGACCGCTGGGAACGTGGGCAGGCAGGAACATCGCGGACAGGTCACCGGGAACATGATCAAGCACATCGCTCAGCAACGGGCCGCGCCGTGTCGACCGCACCGCATGCACGACCGGTTCCTGGCCGCGGACCTGGATCGTATCCCGACGCATCTCGAGTTCGAGCCAATCGGCACCGTCCCGGTACCGCATTCCGTCGTCGCTGAGTTGTTCGACGACGAAATCCATGTCGTCCACCATCCCGTTCGTCGCGCCCCAGGCGATGTTACGGTTGAATCCGACGATAACGCTCGGAATACCGGGCAGTGTGAAACCAGCCACGTGCAAGTCGTCTGCATCCGCATGCACGGCGGCAATATACCAGATGGACGGTGCCCGAAGAGCGAGGTGCATGTCATTGGCGACGATTGGATTCCCGCTGGATGTGCGGGAGCCGCCGACAACCCAGGCATTGGAAGCCAGGCTGACGGAAACACTCGCGAGCACATCGAACGGATCCCACGAGCCCGCTGCGGAACTGACGGTTCGCCGCATCCGCACCGGGAATTCGACTGCCGCCACGGGTTCACCGGACACGGGCGTCTCAACCAGGGTCTCGAATCCGGTCTCCACCCCAGGTGGCGGCTGGCGCAGGCCATCGAGCGTGAGGGGGGCCCAGGCCGGATAGCGTGGGTGCAGATAGGATGCTCGAGCCGAATCAAGGTGTGTGGCCGCCCAGTGCCGGGAGAGGTCGCGGCGCCAATGGGAGAGATCGAGGTTCATCACCAGCCCGACCATCAGGCTCGCGTCCAGAGTCCATGGATCCGGCTCGAATCGGAGTATGCTGAACTCGGGCGGGAGGGATTCTGCTCTCGACAGGCGGGCGTTCACGCCCTCCGCATACGCCGTGAGCACCGCGCGCTCACCGGGATCGAGTTGCTGGACGGAACGCCTGGCGATGTCAGACAGTCCGAGTGTCCGCGTAAACCTGTCCGTATCCAGGGCCCGCGGGCCGAATATCTCGGCCAGCCGCCCGGAAGCGATCCTCCGGAAGAACTCCATCTGCCACAGTCTGTCCGACGCGTGCAGGTAGCCGAGAGCGCGCCAGGCATCCAGCTCGCGGGACGCGCGAATCGTGGGAATCGAGAAGCTGTCGAAGCGCACCTGTACGCGTTCGCCGAGACCCGGCACGAGCGCGGGCGATTCCGGATACTCGGCGCTTCCCGCTAACCGATACCAGGCCACAGTCGCAACGACTCCTCCCGCCCAGATGAACGCGAGAAACAGGAAGAAGGCCCGTCGGCGGAATCGCGTATGTTTCACGCCGATTCGCGCTTCGGGCCCAGATTGGCCTGTGGGAGGAAGGTGAATAGCGATGCGTACATGTTGCCGGCCGCACGAACGAGGCGGCGTTCGTCGAGTCTGTCCAGGCAGCGTGCGCAGACGACGGGATCACCGCTCATGCTCGCCGCCAGGTCTTTGGCACCTGCCTGGCCCGCCCGGCTCAGCGCTTCCCAGACTTCACGGGCCTCGGCTTCGACGCGGCCGAGGAGCACGGGTTGACGCTCCACGGTTCGCGCCGCCACGGCCAGGCCCCGTCGTTCGAGCGCGCTGGATACCGGATCCATGTGCTCCTCTTCCAGGCCGTCCAGCAGGAAGTAATGACGAGCGGCGTTTTCCGGTCGGGCCAGCGTGTCGTGCAGCAGCCGAGCGACGACCTCGTCGGCGCAGCTGAAGTCGATGACCACGACCTCGCGAAAGTCGATTACCGTGAGCGACGGACCGGAGCGTTCGTCCACCAGTTTTTCGATGGACAGACGTACCGCGCGGCCGGTATGCCGGGTTACCAGGTATTCCTGGTAGAGACTCGCGACCGCCACGACCGGCGACAGAGGGGCTGACGGTCCTGTCATCGCTTCTCCGACTCGTCGCGTGCCGGCATCACGATGAGGATTTGCGCCCCCGGAAACGGCGGCAGGTCGCGCTGCAACGATGGCAGGTCATCCCAGTCCGGCACCAATGCGATCTGTGCCGTGCCGCTCCGAATGGCCAGTTCGCCGTCCCACCTATCGACCTGACGCCGGATGGCCTGCAGGCCCTGGCCGCGGCCCGGATCGCGGAATCGGGACTCGCCATGCAGAAGCGCCGCTTCGAGCGCTTTGGCCGACGACCAGGATTCGCCGTACCTGCGGGCGTGCTCCCCGGCTAACGATCCCTGGAAGCCTACGCCCACGTCCATCACGGCCAGCATCAGGACTTCCCGGCCCAGGCGCGACCTGTAGTGGTAGGTCTGAGCGCACACCCAGCCATCCGCATCACTGTGCTCAGTAATGTTCTGGCAGACTTCGGAAAGCATCACGCTGAATTGAATCACGGCCGGTTTCGGATAGTGAAGTCGCTTCTCCAGAATCGATGCCGCCCGCTCGCGGACCCTCTCGACAACGGTATGAACGTCACGATGCGAGCGGATTGGAGTGATCTCGAGCAGCGCGTCATGGGGTCCGAAGATCCGTGGGGGAAGTGACGGCACATCGAAGATTCCGTCCGCCGCCTGCCAGAACCCCATGAAGTCCCAATACGATTTTACTTCCCGGCTTTCCGGCGCCTCGATGGACGGCGCGTGGCCGGTCCGGTCGCGGATGACACGACCGACCGCCAGCAGCCCGATGAGTCCATACGGCGACACCCAGCGCACGTGCCTCGCGTCCAGAAGGATGCGATCGGCTTCCTCCTCGAATGCCTTGTCGAGCGAGACGAGAAGTTCCTCGAACCCCCGGTGATCCATCTCCTCCGGAACGCTGACCACGCGGCTCATGGAGCCCCCGTTCCAGCCGGAACGACGCTGCGCAAGCATCCACCGAGGCCTGCCGTGCCCCGCAACCCGGCGGTTGCCGCCCCGAATCGGTTGGCGAGCTGCACGGCGGCCGGCAGCCGCTGCCCGGACAGCAGCGAGGTGAAGCAGGCGGCCCCCCACACGTCGCCACAACCCGTCGTGTCCACGACGGTCGGCATTCCCGGTGGGCGGCCGGCGACCCGGGCCGTAACCGAGTCGGCTGCGGTCCCGGCCCCGTTTGAGCTAGCACGAAGCCATTGGGAATCAGACGGAGCCGCCCAGGCCACGCCATCGGGGCCCAGGGTCGAAAAGGCAGCTTCGACCCCTGAGCCGACGAGTGATCGCACCCCCTCAAGTGGGTCCTCGATTCCCCCGGTCACGATCCGTATTTCGTCTCTGTTCCCCTGAATCAAGTCGAAGCACGCCCGCCACTCCGGCCACTCATCCAACTCCCGCCGCACTCGCATACCGG
>CBDUXS010000061.1:0-7094 GCA_965371255.1 uncultured bacterium | reverse complement strand
TAGCCGAAGAAGTCCTGCTCGGCTCCGTCGCTCGCCGTGAGCCGGGCCGTCCGGTTCCAGCTGCCGGACCCGTCCCGCTCATAAACCCAAACGCCCCCGCGCCCATCGGCGTGGCCCCAGGACGCGAACACGGCCATTTTGCCGGACATTGCGGCCATGCGGCCGAACGAATCGCCCTCGGCGATATCGTCGGGTCGAAAGCGCTCCGCCTCGGTCCAGGTCCCGTCCGTTCCCCGTTCGAACCTGTACATGGCGCCGGTGCTGTTGTCCTTGACCGTTGCCCCGATGAACATCGTCGATCCCTCGACCGCCAGGGAGCGGCCGAAGTAATCGTTCGCCGATGCGTCGCTCGCGAGTAATTGAGCGTGCTGTGTCCACTGACCCGTTGCATCCCGTGCATAGACGTACACGGCGCCCGGCGTCGCGCTGTTCAAGGGTTCCGTGACAATCAATTCATCGCCTGCGACGGCGGCCCTGTAGCCATAGGCCTGGGCGATCGCCGGAGCGGCACTGATCATCGTGAAGAGTATGGCAAGCAGGGCGCTCGCCTTCGTACGGTGCTGCGTCATCGCGTTCCTCCCCTTCGTCGTCCACCACGCGGTCCCATTGTGGATAAGACACCTCGAACGAGCGCTACGTTGCGCCGCCCGTGGAACTCCCCTCGATGTCTCGTCGCCGGTGTACACGACGATGGCCGGAAGGTTCGGCCGGAGATAGTTGCAACATGAGGTCAAACGAAAGCCGGGGCGCGCGTGCGCCCCGGCCTGGGTTAGTGTCTGATCGCACGGGCTCCCGGCTGGAGAACCGCGCTCCGGTGTCACCGGATCCGGCGCAGGCTGCCGTCCGGCTCCACTACATGCAGTTGACCACGCCAGACATCGCCCGACAGGTCGAACCACTGCCGCGCGGGCTGATCGCCGAACACGATGGAGAACACCTGGGCGTATGGTTCCGCCTCTGCGGGGTTTACCGTGTACCCGAGGTCCGCGAACGACGCGATCGTGAGCGAACTCAGCGGATTGGCCCCCGGCGTGTTGGCGGCCGGCGTCATGAGTTCAGTGTCGAATACGCCCTCACGCCAGTGCCCGTCGAGGCTTCCAGCGCTGAAGGTCATGGTGTCGTTCTCGACCGGAACGATGTTTCCACCCGTGTAACTGCCGCCACCGATAGCGGCAAACTCCGCGAGGGCGGCCGGACCGTCGAAGAACGTGTCCGTCGACCCCGGCGTATGGCCCGGATTGGCCGGATCCGACGGCTCTTTGAGGAAGCCGTCTAGATCCCAGCTGACGCCGAATCCGAGTACATGCATCATCTCGTGCCGGATTACCGTCTCCAGCAGACCGACCGTATCAAGGAAGTCCAGATCCGCCGTGTCGAACCGCATCCCGCCGAGCAACGGAAGGAAGGATCCGCCGCGAGCCAGGCACCAGCCCGCCGAGCCGAGCGTACCGCCAGCGCCGTCGATCGGGGCGAACTCCAGGTAGATGATCAGATCGTCAACCGTCTCATTGATCGCAGGTGTGGATGCGCCGGCGCACGATCCGGCGGCGCGCCCCAGCAGGCCGAAGTCGGCCACGTCGCCCGTGATCATGGCCTGCATCTTAGCTTGTGCCGCGTCCACGGCCGCCTGCTGCGTGCCGGTGAGCGTAATGCCCTCGGAGAGCCGGATCTGAATCTGGAACCCGGCGGCATCCGCGGGCTTCACGATCACGAGAATCGTTGCCTTGGATACATTCAAATCGCTGTCGGTCGCAGCGAGCGTAACGGTGTGCATGCCCTCGGTCAGCAGTGTCGTCACGAACGACGTACCGGTCCCGATCTGGCCGTCGACATTCGAACTCCACACGACAGATGCGCCCGTGAGCGGTCCGTCTTCCGCATCGGTCGCGTTTCCGGTGAACGTGACGCCGGTTCCCACGAATACGGTGTGCGGAGCACCATCGCCACAAAACGGCCCTGGTGGGCACGCGACGACCTGATTGACCGGTGCCGTGATGCCGACGATCGGCGAGCCGCCTCCCGTGATCGTGAACGAAATCGTTGCCGTGCCGGCCGCTCCGTCGCTGTCGGTCGCAGTGAGCACGATCGTGTGCGAGCCGCCGGACAGCGTGGTGGTCGAGAACGATGCCCCCGTGCCGATCGCTCCGTCCAGGCTGGATGTCCAGACGAGGGCCGCCCCGGTGATCGGGCCGTCCTCCGGATCCGACGCGCTCCCAGTGAACGTTACGCTCGCTCCTGGCGCGGCGGAGCCCCCATCGGATGGAGCCGTGATCGTCGCCGTCGGCGGCACGTTGGGAACCGCCACGATCGTGATCTGAACGGACGTCGCCGCCGTGGCACCGTCGCTGTCGGTCGCCGTGAGTACGATCGTATGGAGACCCACCGACAGGTCGGTCTTGGCGAATGACGTTCCGGTTCCAATCGCACCGTCGAGGTTCGACGTCCAGACGAGCGAAAGTCCGGTCAGGCTGCCATCCTGCGCGTCGGTCGCGGAACCGGCGAACGACACCGAGACACCTTCGTCGAACATGGAGCCATTAACCGGAGACGAAATCGAAGCACTCGGCGCCGTGTTCGGGCACGTGCCCGTGACGCTGCAGTCTTCGTTCGAGCTCGAGCAGGCTGCGGCGAGGAGACCCAGGGTGGCCAGCACTCCGGCGACCCGAACGCGGTCACTCGGGCGGACGCGCGATCGATTCACGATGATTCCTCCATGCGGTAAGTCGAGACGTGTGGCGTGCCGGCGAGTCAACGGCGGCACACAGGTTTCCAAACGGCACGCAGTTATCCGCAAGCACCGGACCAATCGGAAATGTTACGCTGAATGGTCTCGATCCGAAATCGTCGTTTGGCGGTTGTGCGGTAATCGGAGCACCTGCTCCAGGCAAACAACGGCGATAAGAGATTGCAAGAGCGTCGGTTATATGTGCGGCATCGCGTGTCGCGGGTTGGCTGAGGATGCGTCGGTGGCCGCCGCCGGTCCTGGCTGGTGCGCAGCCATCTGGGCTGGTTGGCTGCCGGGATACCGCGGCCAACTGCAGTACACTGCAAGTTGCAGCAACGTCCGTTAGGTTGGCGCTTTGCGTGACCAGTAATGTTTCAGGAGAGCCATGCAACTGAGGACACGAACCATCTGGACGATGGCAGGAGTCGCCTGGGGCTTGCTCGTCGGCCTGGCAGTAGCCCTTCAGACGGCCGCATTCCTGTTCGGAGTCGGGTGGTTGTTTGTGTTCGGCGATGACCCCTGGCCCGCCGCCGTAGGTCCGGTGATCCTGTCGGCCACGATAGCCGCCGGTCTCGTTCCGGCGTTTACGCTCGGCTGGATTGGCCGCCGCCTGGGAATTGCTTTCGAGAGCGAAGGACGCCAGCGGCTGCGGGCACGCCGACGCGGCTGGACCATCCTGGCCGTGGCGGTCGTGGCAGCCATCATGGGCGTGTCCGTAACCATGGCCGGGTCGCTCAGCGACCGTGCCGAGCGCGCCGATCAGCGGGCGGCAGAGCGCCAACTGGCAGCTTTTGCTGCGGCCATGCACACGATCGATGCTGCGACGGCTTCCGTCACAGGTTCCGGCCTGGATAAACGGCTCCGCGTACCGATCGATGGGGAGCGCCACGGGGCCTATACGCTTGAGTGGACGATCCATGAGACGCTGTATGACACTGAGCTCGATGGAGGAATGCGCCGTCTGGATTTGACGGATGGACTCATCATTGAGAGCATCCCGATCGACGTTACGCGTCTGCGCAACGTATATCGTGAATTAGTGTTGCATGATCGTGGCGGTGTCCTCGTGGATGAAGACTTTGAGGCTCGAGTCCGGCTCCGTCCGGACCTGATGCCGGAAGAGTCGGCCCGACTCCCCGAAATGGCGGTCCGGAATCTGTCTCTCCGCAAGTCCGATCTGATCTCGGAAGTGACGATACCTGTTCCGGTGCGGTTCGAGATCCGCTAACCGGAAACCACCACGCTCTTCACGTTGACGAATTCCCGAATACCGTAGCCCGATAGTTCTCGCCCGATCCCGCTGTCCTTGATGCCGCCGAACGGCAATCGAGGGTCTGAGCGGACGAACCCGTTCACGAAGCAGCAGCCCGCCTGCAGTTCTTCCGTAGCGATGCGCTCACCGCGCCCGAGGTCTGACGTGAACACGGCGGCACCGAGTCCAAACGACGTGTCGTTCGCCACGGCGATCGCGGCTTCGTCGTCGGCCACCGGCAGGATCGCGGCCACGGGCCCGAACAGCTCCTCCTCGCAGGCAGGGTTGCCGGGTCGCACGTCGGTCAGCACGGTCGGTGGATAGAACGATCCCGGGCCATCCGGCTTCGTTCCGCCGAGCAAACACTGCGCACCGGCCGCAATGCTCCGCACGACCTGATCATGAAGCCCGTCTCTCAGGTCTTCCCGCGCCAGCGGGCCGATGTCCGTGCCCGCCTCCGTCGGATCCCCCCATTTCAGGCTCGCCATGCGTTCGAGAATCGCGGTTTCAAATTCACTCCGCGCGCTTTCAACGACAACGAGTCGCTTCGCGGCGATGCAGCTCTGGCCACTGTTGATCATGCGACTCGTAACGCAGACTTCCGCGGCCGCAGCGACGTCGGCATCGGCCAGGACCACATATGGATCACTCCCGCCCAGTTCCAGGACGCATTTCTTCAGGTGTCGTCCCGCAGCGGCAGCGACGGCCCGCCCGGCCCGCGTACTTCCCGTGAGGGTGACACCCCGTATGGCGGGGTCGGCGATCAGGCCCGCAACCCTGTCGCTGTCGGCCAACACGGTCTGAAATACACCGTCGGGAAGACCTGCCTCCCGGAAGATGCGCTCGATCTCGATCGCGCAGCCGGGAACGTTGGCAGCGTGCTTCAGGATCATCGTATTCCCGGCCATCAACGCAGGTGCCGCCGCCCGGAAGATCTGCCAGAAAGGAAAATTCCATGGCATGACGGCCAGGATCGGGCCCAGAGGACGGAACGCGACGAAGCTGCGCGTGGCTTCTGTCTCCACGACTTCGGGTGCCAGGAAGGCGGCGCCGTTGTCGGCATAGTACCGACACACCCATGCACTCTTCTCAGCCTCGGCACGTCCTTCAACCAGCGGTTTTCCCATTTCCATCGCCATCAGGCGGGCATACCGGTCTGCGTCCGCTACGAGCCTCTCGGCGGCTTTCAACAATGGTTCCGCACGTTGTTCGAGAGATCGCTCCCGCCAGACACCGAACGCATCGAGAGCTGCCGCCACGGCCTGCTGAATCTCCGCGTCCGTGTGAGAGGGATACTCGGCGAAAGCCTCGCCGGTGGTCGGGTTGATGCTCTGTTGAGTCATGGGCCGACTCCTCTTTCCAACTGAACTCACCGGCCCGACCGCTTCGACCAGCTGTCCCGCAACGCGACGATGCGGTTGAACACGAGGGATCCCGCTGCCGAATCCACCGGATCACTGGCGAAGTACCCTGTCCGTTCGAACTGATACCGCGTACCAGGCGAATCCTCGGCCACGGACGGTTCGACACGAGCGCCATCGACAGTCACCAGGGAATCCGGGTTCAGATGGTCGGTGAACGTCGCGCCTTCCTCCACATCGTCGGGATTCGGGACCGAGAACAACCGATCGAATAGACGGACCACGCACGGCAAAGAGTGGTCCGCCGACACCCAGTGGATCGTTCCGCGCACCTTCCGGCCGTCAGCAGGGTGAGCTCCGAGCGTATCGGAATCGTGCGTGCAGCGAAGCTCAACGATCTCACCGGTAGCCGGGTCCTTCACGATCTCGTCGCACCGGATCACGTACGCGTGTCGAAGGCGAACCTCGGTGCCCGGTGACAGCCTCCTGAATTTCCGAACCGGTTCCTCCATGAAGTCCGATCGTTCGATCCATAGTTCGCGCGTGAACGGCATTCGGCGCGACCCCTCCTTTCCCACGTCGTGCGGAAACTCGGGTGCGTCGATCCAATCGACGGCATCGGCCGGGTAGCTCGTGACGACGATCTTGAGCGGGTCGAGTACGCAGAGGCGGCGTGGCGCCGTCCAGTTCAGCGCGTCGCGCATGGCGTACTCGAGTTTGCCGATGTCGATACGGCCGTCCACGTCGGCGACCCCGATCATGTCGCAGAACGTCCGTATTGCCTCAGGAGGAACGCCGCGACGCCTCATTCCCGCGATCGTCGGCATGCGCGGATCGTCCCACCCGTCTACGAGTCCGCCATCCACGAGCTTGATCAGTTTGCGCTTGCTGAGGACAGTGTAATCCAGGTTCAGGCGGGCGAATTCGGTCTGCTCGGGCCGCGGATGTTCAAACCCGACTGCGTCGAGTACCCAGTCGTACACTTCCCGGTTGTTTCGGAATTCCAGCGTGCACAGCGAGTGCGTGATGTCCTCGATCGCATCTTCGAGGCAATGGGCGTAGTCGTACATCGGGTAGATGCACCAGTCGTCGCCCGTCCGGTAGTGGTGCATGTGCCGGATGCGGTAGAGCAACGGATCTCGCATGAGCATGTTCGGATGCGCCATGTCGCCCACGCCTCGCAGCACATGGGCGCCGTCCGGGAATTCCCCGGCCCGCATGCGGTGAAACAGGTCCAGATTTTCCTCGACGCTTCGATCCCGGTGCGGACTGTTTCGCCCGGGTTCCCGTACCGTTCCCCGGTTCGACCGTATTTCATCCAGGCTCTGACTGTCTACGTAGGCCTTGCCGGCACGGATCAATTGCTCCGCCCACTCATACATCTGCTGGAAACAGTCAGACGCATGCAGCTTTCTGGTCCAGTCATATCCGAGCCAACGGATGTCCTCGGCGATCGCCTCCGCGAACTGTTCGTCCTCGGTCTCCGGATTCGTGTCATCATACCGGAGATTGCACGTGCCGCCGAACTCCTTGGCAATACCGAAGCTGAGGCAGATCGCCTTGGCGTGTCCAATGTGCAGGTAGCCGTTGGGCTCGGGTGGGAATCGGGTGGCCACACGGCCGCCGTACTTTCCCGATTCGAGGTCGAGGGCGACCATGGCGCGGATGAAATCGGTGCGGCCGGGCTCGGCCGCGGAATCATTGCTGGGCATGGGCCACAACCTGCCGCCGCCCTGCCGTTCTGCCAAGCGCGTGC